>JAJUGV010000080.1 GCA_029265795.1 Alcaligenaceae bacterium | reverse complement strand
CTGCTCCTTGGGCTGCACCTCGGGCTCCGGCTGCACCTCGGGCTCGGCCACTTCCTGCGAAGCAGTCTCTATTTCGGCAGAGCCAGCAGCGGCTTCCGTGAGGGGCTCGGAAGCCTCTACGGAATCAGCCGGCGATTCAGCCGTGTTGGCATCAGCTTCCTTCACTGCCTGCACTTCTGCCGTTTGCTCAACCGGAGCTTCGGCGGCATTGGCATCGGCTTTTTCTTCATAGCTGACAGGCTCAGCTGCGGCAGGCTCGGCTGCGGAGGGCTCGGATGCAACAGGTTCGGATGCAACAGGCTCGGCCGCAACAGGCTCTGCCACTGCCGCTTGCGTCGAGGGCTGCTCCGTCACGGTTTGCTCATTGGTCTCAGCAACTGCATCGGCCTGGGCAGCAACCGAGTCTGCGGCAGCTACCTGGGTTTCGGCATTCTCGCCACCACGGCGGCCCCGGCGGCTACGACGACGTCGGCGCTTACGCTCCGGTTCCACTTGCTCAGCATCTTCGCCTTCGGCGGCCGGCCCGGCGGTGACGCTGGTGGAGGCTACGGCGTCATCAGTGGCGGCCTGAGTCTCGGTAACCCCTGCAGCGACCGCCGCACCTGCTGCAACGGCAGCGGTGGCCGCCGCTGTGCGATCCACCTCGGCGGCTGCATCAGCAGCGAGCTGATCCGCCGAGGTTTCTGTTGCGACCGCTGTATCCGTTACTTGTGGCTTGGCTTGGCCGTCAGAGCGGCGTCCGCGCCCACGCCCACGCCGACCACGCCCTCGGCTAGGAGTGCCGGTTTCAGTGGCCTCGACGGGACTCGTCTCGACCTGGGGTTTCTGAAGTTCGACCTCTGGTGCGTCTACTGCGGTCTCTGCGTTGCTGCGGCGATGGCGACCGCCATCTTTGCGTGCTTCGGTGTCGGGGCGGCGTTCCCGGCGGCGGTTACGATCTCCGCGCTGCCCGGTACCACGCTCGCCGCCACGACCGCGTCGTGAGGGTTGGGCAGCCTTGGGCTCGGGGGTAGGTTCGGCGGGCTGGGCCGGCTTGGCTTCACCGGTGAGCCAATTCAGCAGGCGTTTGAATAGGCCGGGTTGGCCATCGCGAGCGGCTGCTGCAGGGGCTGCCTGTGCCGGATGGTGTACCGGAGCCGGCTGAGCGTGCGTAATGCTCTTGACCAGCGCCTCCGGCCGCGGTTTGGCATCTTGTGCTCGTTGGGGCGCCCACGTGGTGGCTTGTTCGGGTTCGCTTACGAGATCGAAGCTGGATTTGCTGTCGTCCAGGCGCGGGTCGTCGTGACGCAGCCGTTCAATATGATGGTGCGGCGTTTCGAGCGCCTTGTTGGGAATGAGCACAAGGTTGACCTTGAGCCGGGATTCGATCTTGGCGATATCGCTACGCTTCTCGTTAAGCAAGAAGGTGGCGACATCGACAGGTACCTGCGCGTGCAAGGCGGCCGTGCCTTCCTTCATGGCTTCTTCCTGCAGCAGACGCAGTACATGCAGCGCGGAGGATTCCGCATCGCGAATCACGCCGGTACCGGTACAACGCGGGCAGGTGACATGAGAACCTTCGTTCAGGGCCGGGCGCAGGCGCTGACGGGATAGTTCCATCAGGCCGAAACGCGAGATCTTGCCCATCTGAACACGAGCGCGGTCGAAACGCAGGGCGTCACGCAGGCGCTGCTCGACCGCACGCTGGTTCTTGTTGTCCTCCATATCGATGAAGTCGATCACGATCAGGCCGCCGAGGTCTCGCAGACGCAGCTGGCGGGCGACTTCATCGGCCGCTTCCAGATTCGTGCGCAATGCGGTTTCTTCGATGTCCGAACCGCGTGTGGCGCGCGCCGAGTTGACGTCGATGGCTACCAGGGCCTCGGTATGGTCGATAACCACCGAGCCACCGGAGGGCAGCTGTACGGTACGGGCATACGCGGTTTCGATCTGGTGCTCGATCTGAAAGCGCGAGAACAAGGGGATGTCATCCCGGTAGAACTTTACCCGTTGAACGTTATCGGGCATGACCACGCTCATGAAGGCGGTGGCCTGCTCGTAAATGTCGTTGGTGTCGATCAGAATTTCGCCGATTTCCGGCGAGTAGTAGTCGCGGATGGCCCGGATGACCAGGCTGGACTCAAGGTAGATGAGGATGGGGGCTTTGTTGTCGCGCGCAGCGGTATCTATCGCGTTCCAGAGCTGCAATAGATAGGAAAGGTCCCATTGCAATTCGTCGACACTGCGGCCGATGCCGGCGGTGCGAGCAATAATGCTCATCCCCGGGGGGACGTTGAGCTTGTCCATTGCCTCGCGCAGTTCCTGGCGATCTTCGCCTTCCACCCGCCGTGAAACGCCGCCACCACGCGGGTTGTTCGGCATTAGGACCAGATAGCGCCCGGCAAGAGAAACAAAAGTGGTGAGGGCTGCGCCCTTGTTGCCTCGTTCTTCTTTTTCGACCTGGATAATCAGCTCCTGGCCTTCGTATAGCGCATCTTGGATGCGGGCGGTTCTAACGTCCACCCCTTCTTTGAAGTAGCTGCGGGCGATTTCCTTGAACGGTAAAAAGCCGTGGCGTTCTTCGCCGTAGTTGACAAAGCAGGCTTCGAGCCCGGGTTCGATGCGGGTGATGACGCCTTTATAGATATTGCCTTTGCGTTGTTCACGCCCGGCGGATTCTATGTCGAGGTCAATCAGCTTCTGACCGTCGACAATGGCAACGCGTAATTCTTCTTGATGCGTCGCATTGAACAACATCCGTTTCATGAGTGTGATTCTCCGTAGTCTTAGCGCACCGTTCATCGGCGCACGACCGCGGGTCACTCGGTGTGGGGCGTTGAATTCTCAGAAGTAGGGGGGCCGTCTGACACGATTGGACCGTGCCCCCCGATTTGTCAGGATGGCACGGCGCACCGTTGATAGCGGGTGCGCGGTTCAGTCAGCACTGGGGTCAAATTCACTGTAGTGGTTGACAGTATAAAAAAATGACTGGGAACGCAGTCGAGTTGAGCGACTGGTGCGAAAAAATACGATGACAAATTCTGCTGAAATTCATTGCCGCACGCGGATACCGGCTCTTCGCCATGCAGCGGGTATCTTGTTCTTCCGCTGACCATGTGACGCGCCGGCCCGGCGACCTAATGACCCAGAAGCTGAAAGTGGGGCAGTACAATGGAGCCTGTTCGCCCGACGGAGACGCACCCTTGCATCTCTACGCCGGTGGTTTTTCAGCTTCTATAGGCTGACGCGATTATATGCCTGTTTTCCCCCAGCGTAAAACATTTGATCGTCAAACAGAGCGCCCGAGTGTGCGCATGTTGACTATCGGCCCCGAATCGGCCGGTCAGCGTGTGGATAACTTCCTTATCAAAGTCTGCAAGGGTGTTCCTAAGAGCCATATATATAAGGCCATCCGAAACGGCCAGGTGCGCGTCAATAAAGGGCGTGTACAGGTCGATCACCGCCTGTCCGACGGAGATTTGCTGCGGATCCCGCCCCTGCGTCTACCCGCGGAGGGCGAGCGGCGCAAGGTACCGCCCGCCGTTTTTCCCGTCGTGTTCGAAGACGATGCAATGCTTGTCGTCGACAAACCCTCGGGCGTGGCCGTTCACGGGGGCAGCGGTGTTTCTTTTGGCGTGATCGAGCAATTACGTGCCGCGCGCCCCGAGGCGAGATTTCTGGAGCTGGCTCACCGGCTAGATCGTGAGACCTCCGGGCTGTTGATTGTTGCCAAACAGCGCAAGGCATTGGTGGCGCTGCACGACCTCATGCGTGAGCGCGGCGGCCGGAAGCTTTATCAGGCGTTGGTAGTGGGTGACTGGGTGAACGACCGGCAGCATATTCGCAAACCGCTACTGAAGTTCCTGACGCCATCGGGCGAACGCCGCGTCAAGGTTGACCCGGAAGGCAAGCCCGCGCACACCATCGTTACATTGTTAAAGCGCTATGGGCGATACAGCCTGGTGCAAGCGGAACTTCGCACCGGTCGCACCCATCAGATAAGGGTGCATCTGGCTTCTTCAGGCCACCCCATTGTCGGCGATGATAAATACGGTGTAGATGCGGTGCGTGACCACTTCGCGCGTCAAGGGTTCAAACGCATGTTCCTACATGCCTCGCGCCTGGAGATTCCTCATCCGATCAACGGCGAGCTGATGGCCTTTGAGGCGCCGCTGCCTGCCGATTGTGTCAATATCCTGCATCAACTGGAGCGAGAAAAGTGAAGCGATACAAGGCGGTGATCTTTGACTGGGACGGTACGGTCATGGATTCCACTGCGTCCATCGTTGCTGCGATACAAGCCGCCTGCGTAGATCTGCAGTTGCCGGTACCGTCTGTAGAAGACGCTAGCTGGGTAATCGGCTTATCATTGGATCAGGCCTTGCAGCGTTGCGCGCCCAGCTTGAGCGACGAGCATATTCCCTATTTCATTGAGCGCTATCGGCACCATTTTTTCCTTTATGACCAGCAGCTCATACTATTCGACGGCATCCTACCCCTATTCGATCATTTGAAATCGCAGGAAATCCGCCTTGGGGTGGCAACGGGCAAGTCTCGACATGGGCTCGACCGGGTCCTGCAAGCGCACCAGTTGGCCGACCGTTTTGATTGCACGCGGTGTGCGGACGAGTCCAAGGGCAAGCCGCATCCGGCCATGCTGTTCGACATCATGGAGCGGTTGGATCTCGAACCGGAACATGTGCTGATGGTGGGCGACACCACGCATGATGTCCAGATGGCCACCAGTGCGGGGGTCGACAGCATGGCCGTGACATATGGAGCGCACAGCAAGCGTACACTGTTGATGTCGGAACCTACGGTGATGGTATCCAGTGTTCGTGAAATGCATGACTGGCTGGTGGCACGCCTGTAAGGGCTCGTAGCGGTGTGCACCGCACAAGGAGCAATCATGTCCAGAATCCGGATTCCTCAGCCTCGTCCTTCGGAAATTACGCCAGAGGATGTCTGGCTGTCGCGCCGCCGTTGGCTGGGGCAGGCCGCGGCCATGGGTATGCTCGCCGGGGCGGGGCCTGCGGCACTAGCGGCCAGAGGCCCAGACGACAGCCTGCCGGATCTGAAAGGCCGGCCGAGCCCATCGTATTCTCTGATGGAAAAGCCAAGTGCGTGGGACGACATCACGGGCTACAACAACTTTTACGAGTTCGGAACAGATAAAGAAGACCCGCGCCGTCATGCCGGGCGAATGGTGACCGAACCCTGGACGGTGGAAGTCGGTGGCGAAGTGCTTAAACCGCGTACCTTCGATATCGACGAGTTGCGGCGCCTCGCGCCTATGGAAGAGCGGGTCTACCGGTTGCGTTGCGTAGAAGCCTGGTCCATGGTGATCCCTTGGGTAGGGTACCCGCTGGCCGAGCTGCTGCGTCAGGTTCAGCCCACTGGAAATGCTCGCTTCATTACTTTTGAAACGGCGCTGCAACCGGAAGTCATGCCGGGCGTTAAACGGGGTATTCTCGACTGGCCTTACGTTGAGGCTTTGCGCATGGATGAGGCCATGCATCCGCTGACCTTGCTCGTGTTCGGGGTTTACGGAAAAGTACTGCCCAACCAGAACGGCGCGCCTTTGCGGCTGGCCGTTCCCTGGAAGTATGGCTTCAAGTCGGCCAAGTCCATCGTGCGCATACGTTGCGTTGAAGAGCAGCCCTACAGCAGCTGGATGATCGCCGCGCCTTCCGAATACGGCTTCTATGCCAACGTCAATCCCGATGTTCGGCATCCGCGCTGGAGTCAGGCTACCGAAAGGCGTATTGGCGATTCCTTGTTCGCTCCTCGTGTCAAGACTCGTATGTTCAACGGCTATGGTGAACTGGTGGCGCCACTCTATGCAGGCATGGATCTCGCTCGCAACTTCTGAGCAAGTGGGGCGCTTAAAACCACTGCTGTTTCTACTGTGCCTTTATCCCGTGTTCCGCTGGGTGTGGCTGGCTTTTTGGGCCGGCGGACTCGGGGCCAATCCGCCTGAATTTCTGATTCGATCGACGGGTATCTGGTCGCTGGTGATGCTATGGGTCACGCTTTGCGTCACTCCCGCACGACGGCTGCTCAAACAGCCGGCATTAGTGCGTGTGCGCCGTATGCTGGGGCTATTCAGTTTTTTTTATGCCGTTTTACATGTGCTCGGCTGGGCCTACTGGGAGCGGGGCTGGTCTCTGGCGGAAATGTGGGCGGATATTCTTCAGCGCACCTTCGTCTGGGTCGGAGTCCTCGCTTTCGTGCCGCTGGTGCTGTTGGCGCTTACCTCCACAAAAGGCTGGATGCGGCGGCTAGGCCGCGGCTGGAAGCGGCTGCATTTCAGTGTGTATGGGATTGCCGTGCTGTCGGTTTGGCACTTCTGGCTGGTACGCAGCGGCAAGGTGGATTACCTTGAACCGCTGCTCTATGGCTTGGCGCTAGCGGTCATTCTGATGGCTCGCTATCGACGCCGATAATCGGTTTGTATGAGGCAAGCTGAACTGTCTTTAGGGCAGAGCGTCCAGGATGGCGAGGGTCTGAGCGTCTGGTTCGCCGTCGTAACGCGTTGGCCGGTAATGCATCTGCACTGCCCTCAGTACACGCCGGGTGGCGGTGTCGAGCACGCCGGTATCCGGTGCAGCATAGCCGGCGCGGCGTAATTTTTCTTGTATTACCTGTACCGGCGGCAAGCCGTCTCGACGGTAGCGTTCCGTCAGTCTGGCTGCCTTCGCCTCGTCGTACCAACGGCCGAGTCCGGCGTCGGCCAGGCGCTTCCACGGAAAGGCCGGCCCGGGGTCCTGCTTGCGTTGGGGGGCGATGTCGCTATGGCCGACCACATTGCGCGACAGGATCTGGTGGCGCGCCACAACATCCTTGAGCAGCGCCATCAGCGTGCGGATCTGGCTTTCACTATAGGGCTGCCAGCCGCCGTTAACGGGCCCGCGGTTAACAATTTCGATGCCAATAGACGCAGCATTCAGATCGCTACGCCCATACCATTCGCTTTGTCCGGCATGCCATGCTCTGCGGCTTTCATCCACCAACTGGTACACACGGGGCGGCTCGTCGTCGGTAATTAGGTAGTGGCTGCTGACATTGCGGTTCGAAAGAATGTCCAGGGCCCGCGGGGTGTCGGCCACGGTGTAGTGCAGCACAACAAACGAGACGCGACTGCTTTGACTGACAGCCTGGATGCTGCGATCGATTTTCAGCCCCGTGGGGCTTTGCGGCCCCGCGCAGGCGCTCAGAGCTGCGGCACACACCACCAACAGCAGTGCTTTGAAACGGTCCGCCGCTGAACTCAACGTGCCGCGAGAAACAGAAAGAGGGTTGGCTTCTTGGCCAGATCTGGGGGTGCATTTTGTTTCCATTGGGCGATACTGAGCGTGCGTATCCATTCGTCCTTCGTGGTGAGAGATCGCGCAATGCACAACCGGGTATCGCCCTTCAACGTCTGCAGCAAAGTCTCGAACATGGCGTCGTTGCGATACGGCGTCTCAATGAACAACTGAGTTTGTGCGTGTTGTCGCGATGCCGCCTCCCAGGCTTTCAAGGTGCGGGCGCGGTCGGCAGGGTTAACCGGAGCATACCCGTGGAAGGTGAAACGTTGACCTTCCAGGCCACTGGCCATCAGGCCCAACAGCAATGACGATGGGCCCACCCACGGTGCGACCCGCAGGCCCATTTCGTGCGCGATGGCTGCCACACGAGCGCCCGGGTCGGCCACGGCAGGACAACCGGCCTCTGACACTAGGCCGATTTCGCCGCCCTCTAGCAAGGGTTGCAGCCACTGCCGGATCTGACGGGCATCTGTACCCTTAGCCAGCGTATGAATGGTGATTTCCTGTAGAGGGCGCGTCGTACCGATCAGCTTGAGAAACGCCCGGGCTGTCTTTGCGTTCTCGGCAATATATGTATCCAGCCGGCCGGCAAGCAAGCGTACGTCCTCGGGCAGCCACGAAGAGGGCGGGGCTTCGCCCAGGCCGACGGGAATAAGGTGCAAAGTGCCGAGGGTCATGCCGTGATTCCGCCCATAGGTAGAAGTGGATTGATGCCGAAGGTGCGCAGCATGCGTGACAGTGCAATAAGGGGCAGGCCGATGATCGCTGTGGGGTCGTCGCTGTGCATGGCGTCCATCAAGGCAATGCCCAGCCCCTCTGCTTTAGCGCTTCCCGCAGTGTCGTAGGGTTTTTCGCGTTCCAGATAATGCTCGATCTCGGCATTGTCGAGAGGGCGAAATCGGCACACGGTTACTACGTTGTCGCTGACTTCAGTCACCCCGTCGGTCAGACACAATGCGCTATTGAATTCGACACTGCGCCCACTTAACCGGCGCAATTGGTCAACTGCAGCCAGGTGCGTGCCGGGCTTGCCCAGGCACTGGCCGTCGAAACTTGCCACCTGGTCGGAGCCGATCACGAGTGCGCCTGGATGTTGCTTTGCCACGGCTGCTGCTTTGGCGCGGGACAGGCGTATAGCAAGGTCGGCGGGATGTTCATTGGGCAGGGGGCTTTCGTCCACGTGCGGGGCGATAGCAGTAAACGGCAGGCCAAGACGTTTAAGCATGTCCTGTCGGTAGGGTGAGCTTGAGGCTAGAATAAGACGCATGATGGAAACAGTGGCGGTGTGCAATTGACTCGTAGGGCACCAAACAGCTATTATTCTACGTTTTCTTCGTACTTGATGCCTTGGGGCAGAAAGGTCGACTAAGCACTTAAAGCTACTTAAGGCTACTTAAAGCATATGAGCAGGGCGGGCGTATGAGCAGCGCAACGTCAACGGTAGACACCTGGGAGCTAGCCCGTCTTGGCCACGAGCGCCACGGCGAAGCGCCCCTGGCTGCGTTTTCGCGTCTGCTAGAAGGCTTGCCGGTGCAGGCGACTCAGGTTGTTGGCTGGTCGTTGCTTGGCGAGACCGATAGCCTGGGGCAACGCTTTATTACGCTACGCGCGCAGGCAAGCATCTCGCTGGAATGCCAGCGCTGCTTGGAAGCTTTTGAGCTGGCCCTGCAAGTGGAAAGCCGCCTGCAGCTGGTCGAGACCGAGGCGGAAATCGACACCGAAGAAATGGACGAGGATGATCCGGATGCTCCGGATCAAGTGGT
Source organism: Alcaligenaceae bacterium (assembly GCA_029265795.1). Taxonomy (GTDB): domain Bacteria; phylum Pseudomonadota; class Gammaproteobacteria; order Burkholderiales; family Burkholderiaceae_B; genus Yanghanlia. The sequence goes on along the minus strand of JAJUGV010000080.1, from coordinate 4,435 downwards.
GGGTTCGCAGTTTTTCGACGTGCTGGCACTCGTTGAAGACGAACTTATCCTGGCCTTGCCCTATGTGCCCAAGCACGAGGTTTGTCCGTCGTTGCCAAAAGAGCTTTCGGCATCCGAAGGCAGCGATCCCGGCCGTCCATCGCCGTTTGCGGTGCTGGCGGAGCTAAAGAAAGATTGATCTAACAGGAGTCACATCATGGCTGTCCAGCAAAACAAAAAGAGCCCGTCGAAGCGCGGCATGCACCGTTCGCACGATGCGCTGACCGCGCCGGCGACGGCAATTGAACCGACCACCGGTGAACTGCATCTGCGTCACCACATCAGCCCCAACGGCTTTTATCGTGGTCGCAAAGTTCTGAAGACCAAGAACGACGAGTAATCTGAAATCGCAAGCCACGAAACCGGCTGAGATTGCTCTCTAGATGTCTTCTTCACCCATACGCCTAGCGGTGGATTGCATGGGTGGTGACCACGGCTTGTCGGTCACCATACCTGCTGTTGTGCGATTCTCCCAAAGGCATCCGGATACCTTTTTCCTGCTATCCGGACATGCTGAGGCCATAGAGCGTGCGCTAGAGCAGGAAGGGGTGCGCGGCGCCGCGTGGTACGAAATTCTGCCCGCGTCCGAGGTCGTTCTGATGGACGACACGGTAGAAGTTGCCTTGCGCCGCAAGAAAGACTCTTCAATGCGGGTTGCCATTCAGGCCGTGAAGGATGGTCGCGCGGATGCCTGCATTTCGGCCGGCAATACCGGGGCGCTCATGGCGGTGTCCCGCTATGTACTCAAAACGCTCGACGGCATCGACCGTCCCGCGATTTCCACGTCCATTCCTAATGTGAAAGGTGGGGCTACGACGGTGCTGGATCTCGGCGCCAACGTAGATTGCTCCGCCGAGCATCTGTTGCAGTTCGCCATCATGGGCACTGCCTTGGTCAGTGCGCTGGACCAGCGGCGACAGCCTACAGTCGGCCTACTGAATATTGGTGAAGAGGTCATCAAGGGCAACGAGGTGGTCAAGCAGGCCGCCGAGCTGCTGCGCAAGAGCGGTCTGAACTTCCATGGCAACGTCGAGGGCGATGACATCTGCAAGGGCACTGTCGACGTGATTGTGTGCGACGGCTTTGTCGGCAATGTCGTTCTGAAGTCCATCGAAGGCGTCGCCCGCATGGTGGCGTCTATGATGCGTGCGGAGTTCACCCGGGATGTCTTCTCCATGGGAGCGGGCGTAATTGCCAGGCCGGTGCTCAACCGCCTGCGCGATAAGGTGGACAATCGTCGCTATAATGGCGCGGCGCTGCTGGGGCTGCGCGGCATTGTCATCAAGAGCCACGGCTCGGCCGACGCCTATGCGTTTGGTCATGCACTCCAGCGTACGCGTGAAGCGGTTCACAACGGCCTGCTTGCCGGCACTACTGAAGCCATCGCCCGTTTGCGTGAGCGTATGCAGGAAGCCGCTGTGAACTCCTCGGACGAAACCCCCGCTTAGTGCACGGCAGCGCACGAGCGGAGCCAGGAAGCACACTATGCCATATGCCAAGATAATCGGTTCGGGCGGCTATTTGCCGCCTCGTGTCGTCACCAACGATGAGTTGGCGGCCGAACTGGCGACCCGGCAGATCGAAACCTCTGATACCTGGATCACCGAGCGTACCGGTATCCGTCAGCGGCATATCGCCGAAACTGGCGTCACAACCAGCCAGCTCGCTACCAAGGCGGCTCAACAAGCGCTGCAAGATGCCGGCGTAAGCGCGACGGAGCTGGACCTCATTATCGTCGCCACCTCCACCCCCGACTTTATTTTCCCCAGTGTCGCTTGTATGGTGCAGGCGCAGCTTGGTAATCATGGCGCGGCTGCGTTCGACGTTCAGGCGGTGTGCAGTGGCTTCGTCTATGCCCTTTCAACAGCCGATGCCTTCATCCGTGCCGGGCGTGCGCGTACGGCGCTGGTGATTGGTGCGGAGGTCTTCTCGGGGATTCTCGACTGGAACGATCGCAGCACTTGTGTGCTGTTCGGCGACGGCGCGGGCGCCGTGGTACTGCGTGCATCCGAAGAGCCCGGAATCATCGAAACCGATCTCAGTGCAGACGGCAGCCAGATGAAAATCCTGCATGCTGCGGGCAATGTAGTGGGCGGTCAGGTCACCGGTGACCCGTTCCTGCGCATGGACGGTCAGGCCGTCTTCAAGCTCGCAGTCACTTCCCTTGCCGCTTCTGCCCATGCCGTGTGCGAACGTGCCGGTATTAGCCTGGAAGACATTGATTGGATGGTTCCGCATCAGGCTAATGTGCGCATTATTAATTTCCTGGGCCGCAGACTGGGGCTGTCTGATGACAAAGTCGTGATCACGGTCGACCATCATGCCAATACTTCCGCAGCCAGTGTGCCATTGGCGCTGGATGCCGCACGCCGCGACGGCCGCATTAAACAGGGCGACCTGGTTCTGATGCAGGGTGTGGGTGGTGGTTTTACCTGGGGTTCGGTGCTGGCTCGCATGTAGCCGGCCTGAGTTTGGGTGCCGGCTTGCGGCTTCTATTTCTATCTATTGAAGAATAATTCATGAAAGTTGCATTCGTGTTTCCCGGACAGGGTTCGCAATCCGTTGGCATGCTCGATGCATGGGCAGAAAACGACGCTGTGCGCCGCACGCTGGAGCAGGCCTCCACCGCGCTGGGCCAGGACCTCGGCGCGCTGATCGCGCACGGGCCTGCCGAAGACCTCAATCTCACAACGAATACGCAACCCGTCATGCTCGCCGCAGCCGTCGCCACTTACGCCGCCTGGCGCGAAGCCGGTGGTGCTGCGCCGGCGGTCATGGCAGGGCACAGTCTGGGCGAGTACTCGGCGCTCACCGCGGCCGGTGCGCTAACACTCGAAGACGCCGTTCGTATCGTACGGGTGCGCGCGGATGCCATGCAGGCTGCCGTGCCTGTCGGTACCGGAGCGATGGCAGCGGTATTGGGCCTGTCAGATGACGACGTGCGCGAGGTCTGCCGCGAGGCGGCGGGTTCTGAGGTTGTCGAGGCCGTCAACTTCAATGCGCCTGCACAGGTCGTTATTGCCGGCCACAAGGCGGCAGTCGAGCGTGCGTGCGAACTGGCCAAGGGTCGGGGGGCCAAGCGGGCGTTGCTGCTCCCGGTGTCTGCACCGTTCCACTCCAGCTTGCTCAAGCCCGCTTCTGACGTGCTGCGTACCGCACTGGATGGCGTCACCATCAATGTGCCCTCCATCCCCGTCATCAATAATGTGGATGTCGCGCAACTCAGCGATCCAGCAGCCATTCGTGATGCGCTGGTGCGTCAGGCATGGCACCCGGTCCGTTGGGTGGAAACCATTCAGGCCATGAAGGCCCAAGGGGTCACTCATATCGTGGAATGTGGTCCGGGCAAGGTTTTGAACGGCCTTAGCAGGCGTATCGACAAAGATATTGTCGGTCTTGCCATCGTCGACCCGGCTTCCATGCAGGCGGCTCTGGATCTACTTCAAGGGTGAACTTAATGCACGAAAAAGAATTGCAGGGAAAGCTTGCATTGGTAACCGGCGCCACGCGTGGCATTGGCAAGGCGATTGCACAAGAATTGGCCGCTCGCGGCGCTGTGGTAGTGGGCACGGCAACGTCCGAGTCCGGCGCAGCTGCCATTCAGGAATACCTTGAACCAGCAGGCGGCCGCGGCGTGGTACTGAATGTCAACGACGCTGCGGCGTGCGAGGCGCTGATTAGCGAGCTGGGCAAACAGGATGGCGGCCCGCACATTCTTGTGAATAATGCCGGTATCACGCGTGACAATCTTGCGATGCGCTTGAAGGACGATGACTGGCAGTCGGTAATCGACACCAACCTGTCGGCGGTATTCCGCTTGTCTCGTGCAGTGATCCGTCCCATGATGAAAGCGCGCTGGGGTCGCATTATCAATATCACCTCCGTGATCGGTTCCAGCGGGAATCCCGGTCAGTCGAACTATGCTGCTGCCAAGGCAGGCGTGGCAGGTATGAGCCGTTCGCTGGCGCGTGAATTGGGCAGTCGGGGCATTACCGTCAACTGCGTCGCCCCCGGTTTCATTGAAACTGACATGACGCGTGCGCTGGACGAGAATCAGACTTCCGCCATTCTGTCGCAAATACCTTTGGGCAGGATGGGCGCTCCCGCTGACATCGCCAATGCGGTGGCATTTTTAGCCGGTCCACAGGCTGCGTACATCACCGGCACCACCCTGCATGTCAACGGCGGCATGTATATGTAATTCCGTGGTTGGGGTGGGTTAGAATCGGCCCCAACTGTTTTTTGTCACAGCCAGCACCCATTGAACAGAGTTGTTTGGCTATAATTCGCGGGAATTTTCCCAACTTGGAGATCTGCATGGAAAGCATCGAACAGCGCGTCAAGAAGATCGTCGCTGAACAACTTGGCGTCAACGAAGCCGAGATCAAGAACGAGT
>JAJUGV010000165.1 GCA_029265795.1 Alcaligenaceae bacterium | reverse complement strand
GTCTACGAAGCGGCAAAACAATCCATGCCTGAACGTTGGAAAGGCCGCCACACGCGGGATTGGAACCCAGTTGGCGAGGTGTGGTTAAACCCGCCGAAAGAGCATGTCGCAGCACCTAAAGAATTGAGTCACGCGGCATGAGAAAAACGGACATCATTGTTGACAAACACCGACCCCCAGCAAGGCCACCAGCGCAAAGCTGAGGCTCTCCAGTTGACCGGCCGTACCCTGCGTGCGCCGCAGGGAATAGCCCAGCAGGTTGACGACGACTTCGACCAGGATCACCGCCACCAGCCCCTGGGCCAGGGACGACGCCACCGACAGGAACAGGCCACGTTGCAACCGGGTCCGGCTTGTTCCCAGGTAAGTGCTGATCACCGCTTTGCCGTGTCCCGGCCCTGCCGCATGGAAAATGCCGTAGAGCAGACTGATGCCGATCAGCGCCCCGGCGGCGACCCAACCTTCCTGAGCCACCTGACGCATGGCGGCAGCAAGCTGCCGGTGCAGCTCGCCTTGTGTAAACATGATCCAGACCAGGAACCTGTTCCAGACGCCGTAATGGCTCAACAGCGCCCATGCCACAACAACAAAGGCTGCAGCGAACGCCACCACGCGCCCCAGCCTCTTGTTTCCTACTTGCATTGAATACGCACCTTCTCCGCAAACAAATGGCCCAAATCGTATTGAGGCGACGCCCCTTGATCGAGCGAAAAGGCGCGGGCGAAATCCTCGGCGGACGGATTTGCCTGCTCCACCCGCGCCACACAATTTGTCTGCCTCCGGCTCCGTAGGGTAGGCGGCTGCTGGACGGGGTGAGCCATGTGGATGTAGTAGGTCGGATCGTAGACTGCGAAGCTGACAGCGTAGCGCGTGGGATCGACCGGCTCGGAAAGCGGTGCAGTAAAGGATAGCAAAAGCTGCGCCCCCTTCATTTCGCTTTTGTATTCCGTGACGGTGTTCAACTTAATCGGGCGATCATCCACCGTGACACGCATAAAATAGCCGTAGGGTTCCAGGTTCTTGATGACTTCGGGCGCGAAGTCCCGCACGGTCGCTGCCCTACCTGGACTGTCATTCTTGAATCCATCAACCACTGCGGCGCTGTACAGATCGTCAAACAGCCATTCTTCCTCGATTGCCGAGATCAGCCCCTCGGCGGACATGACAATAGTGCTGCGCACGTCAATCCATGCGTGCGGGTGGGCTTGCACACTAAATGATGCAAACATCAGAATCAGCACCAGGAGTCGTTTGTTCAATGTGTTCCAACCTCTTTTTGCAGTACGCGCAAACTCCCAGACCACACTGAATTAGCTACGAAAGCATTATCAGCGCTAGACAGCCATCTAAAGCTCCAATAGCTATCGACGCATTCTTAATTACAGCACACGGGCAAAGGCCGAAGAAAGTTACTATCGACAACTTGCAGCACCCGCTGCGGTACCGGTTGTACTTTAACCAAACAGCCTCTGCGGTGAGTTCTGAGAGGTATGGACAAAGCGCACCGGCTCCCGTCAGCCTTTTGCCGTGGGAATGGTCCCTACCGAGCTTCCCGCTGTTGCGGGCCGGCATTTTCCACAGAGACCTTTCACCTCAATCTCCGACTCCACAAAGCCGGCTCCCGCTTGGCGCAACGTGCTTTGCACAGTCTTATAGATTGCGTCATCCTGCAGCTCAGTAACAGCCTCACAATTCGAACACACAAGCAATAGGGGGTGATGTGCGACATGCTCGGCATTACACACAATGAAGGTGTTTAAAGCATCAACGCGATGCACCAAATGCTGTGCCATTAGAAATTCCAAGGCGCGGTAAACGGTCGAAGGTGCCACTCGGCCGTGACGTGCGCGCATGTCGTCCTGCAAGTCATAGGCTTTGGCCGACCCGCCACGTAGTAGCAGCAATTCCAAAACTTCTTTTCGCTGAGTCGTCAGCCGGGCTCCCCGGGCTCGGCAATGCGCATGGGCAGCCTCAAGACGCGAGGCAATAGCTGAAGCCGTTGTTTTAGCGGAGGATTTGCGCGATTTGACCATCACCATAGTTTACAACGTGGTACGTCTTTGGCGCCCCGGCAATGTCGAACGATACAACGCACCGAAACTCTGTCTCACTATTCGCGGAGGTGTTTGAGCCTTGGAGCACATTGAGCTTACGAAACGCTCTCCAACCTGTTTACGAGCCCACCTCACTCTTCCGGCACGTAAATCATGCGCCCATCGTCCAGCCGATAGGTGACGCCTGCACGGGCGCCCTGCCCTTCTCCCATCTCGCCGCTGGATTCGTAGCGCGTCAGCTCTTGGCCGTTCTTGATGGTGATGCGCATATCGGCTTCGCCCGGGTTTTCGATGACGACCACGTCTTCCTGGGAAAAGGGGTTGAGCGGGTTCTGGGCGATCACGATCATCAGCACACCGATGATGACCAGGAAGACGTCGATCAGATTGACGACCGACAGCATCGGGTCGGTATCTTCTTCAGATAGAAAACGCATCAGACGGCTCCTGCTGCCTGGCGGCCACTTTCCAGTTCGCGCAGATCCTGCAGCAGCCAGCGGCGGCGGATGGTCAGGATGAAGAAGCAGATGCTGGCCGCCAGCAAGGCAAGAATCACCGCCGAGAACGCGGCGACCATGTTGCGCCCCACCTCAGCGACATTGCCGCCGCCCAGCGCCAGCAGGGCCGGCCCCATGGGAATCATGGTGGCGATCAGGCCCAGCATCGGTGCGGTGCGCGAGACAATGCGCAGCCATTCCAGCCGTTGCAGTATCCATAGCTCCAGGTCATCACCGGCCACTTCGCCCCCTTGCGACTGTGCATGGACAAACAGTTCGCGCGGGTGAGCCCCCCTGCGCCGCTGCCAGGCTTCAACGGCAAAGCCGCCCAGCATCACCAGCGCATAGGCCAGCGCAGCGGCGATCAGCAGCATCACCGGTGCGAGAAACAAGCGCGAGACATCGTAAAGCAGGTTTTCTATAGAGGAGAAGAAGCTCATTTCATACTCGGAAGAGGTATCGGGATGAAGGGTGGAAAGCTTGCCGCAGGCCGCCGGCAAGAACGAGCAGCAGCATGAGAGCGAGCACCCAGTGTTGGCGTGAATCGTCCTGTACAGGCGGCTCAATGGCTTCGAGCACCCGCCCCTGCACACTTTCCAGGGCTGGCTGTACATCGGTGGGGGCCGCAGGCGTATCTTGGCCGGACGCTGTAGTTTCGGCTTCCGCTGCGGGTATAGCGGACAGCCCGAAGCCTTGCGCCATGTCGGCGATATAGCGGCGGGTGAGCGCCGCGCCGGTATCGACATCGAACTGCGCTTCCAGTTCCTGCCAGCGCTGGGCCAGGGCTTGGCGTGTGTCTTTCGAAGCATTCCAGTAACCCTTGCGGATGGCTTCAGCCATGCGTTCCAGTATCTGCGCCTGCGCGGTGGGATTATGCTGTTCGAACCATTCTCGGGTGCCGAGATCGCGGGTGTCATGAATATAGGTGTCGAACAGCGCCTGCCACTGATCGTCGCGCACTGTGGAAGCGTCCAGCACCTGCCAGCCAAACAGGTTGTTGGTGACGTTGAGCACTTCCAGCGTGCCGGCGTAGCCTTCCGCCTTCATGGCGCTGATCCACTGCGGGTTGAGATACCGCACGCGCATCTCGTCAGCGAGAAAGCGCGCCAGCCCCGTGGTACGCACTTCGCGGCTGCGCAGGTCGGAAATCAGCAACTGCGGCGCTTGGCCGTCGAGATGGCGAACGGCCGCCGACAGCCCACCCAGGAACTCAAAGGGATGGTCGGTGGACAACACACCATGCAAGTTCGAGGAACGCGACATGACCGCCGCCTGAGTGCCACGCAACTGTTCAGCCAGCAGGTTGGCTTGCGCGGGGCCAGTCCCCCAACTGTGTCGGCTGTAGGCGTGGCGGCTGCTGGACAGGAACTGTTCGGCCAGCACGGCAGTGTCTTCCCATTCTGTGGACGCCAGCGCCAGGTGCGGCACGCCCGTGCCATAGTTCCCGGGTTCATTACTGAAAATGCGGTAGCGGGCGGCGTCGGCGGCATCCCCCGCGGGTATGCCTTGTTGTTCCAGAGTACGCGCAATGCGGCGGTTGTTGGCGGCGACAGGGTTATCAGGTTCATCCAATTCGGCCAGTCGGGCAAGCGCATCGTCGAGCAGGCGTATGAAATGATCGAACTGGTCGCGATACACGCCGGTGACCTGCACCACCACATCGCTGCGCGGCCGGTCGAGTTCGGCCGTCGGGATGATTTCAAACTCTAGAACGCGGCCGCCGGCATCCCATACCGGACGTAGGCCCAGAGCATGCAGAATCTGCGCTTCGGTCACGCCCAGATGACGGATCGCCTCGGACGACCACAGGCTGAAGGCGATTTTCTGCGGCCATGCGCCGTCATTTTCTGCACGAAAGGCCGCCACCAGTTGCGCGTAGGCGGTCGCAGCGGATTCATACGCAGCGCGGGCCGGGATCTTGTCGGCTTCAAAGGCATGGAGATTGCGCCCACTCTCGACACCAGGATTGCGGATCGGGTCGCCACCGCTTCCTGGCTTCACATAACGGCCCGCCAACCCGGCCAGCAGCGCTTCGTTTTCCTGGGTGTCGCGCAGGCGTTGGTCGAGTTGCTGCGCGCGCTCTGTGAAGACAGCCACCGCTTCGGGCAGCGAAACTGTGGCTGCAGGCGACAACATCTGCTGCACGGCCTGGTATGCCGGATTGTCCGGCAACGTCGAAGCGTCGGCCACGAACAACTCTTCTTGGTCGACGTCCAGCGCCGTCAGAAACGGTTCACCCAGCTGCTGCAATATTGTGCTGATACGCTGGCCTTCGTCAGCGGGTTGGCCAAAGATATGCAGGCCCAACGGGATGGCGCTACGGGCAAGTTCGTGCAATTGGTCGTGCAACGCCTGCAGGAAACCGGGAAAATCCTGTTCGGCCTGTTCTTCGCTCCAACCCAGGTCGGCGTGCAGATCGGCTTCGATGGCTGCCTTGCGGATTTGCGCTGCGACCCGCTCCCGGACCATGCCTTCATCAAGCTGCCCATGCTCGTGGATCAAGTGATGCAGATCGCGCAACTGGTCATAAAGACCAGCAGGCGCGAAAGGCGGCGTCTGGTGGCTGATCGTCACCGCCCGCCCGCGCCGCTTTGCCTGAATGGCTTCACCGACGTTGTCCTGGATGTAGGGATAGAACACCGGCAGGTCGCCTACCGCCAGCCAGGGATAATCGTGG
>JAJUGV010000131.1 GCA_029265795.1 Alcaligenaceae bacterium | reverse complement strand
GTCGTGTGAAAACAGCTGTTGCACGACGTGGACACGTGGATCATGGCCGGTATGTCCCATTCGACCAGTTTTTCGTATAGCGGGTACCAGTATCGGTCAGTCAGCGGCGGGCTTGTCCAGTGACCGCCGGACGGGTCCGGATTCAGGTTCACACCGACAAAACCATACTCGGTCACACATTTTTCCAGCTCGGGAATACAGGTCGCCGGGTCCACCCCTGGCGACTGCGGCAGCATGGCCGCACCGGCGAAATGATCGGGAAACAGCTGCGACACCCGAAAGCAGAGCTCATTGCAGATGGCTGCCCAGGTGGCACTGGTGTTGAAGTCGCCGATATGGTGCGCCATGAAAGAGGCTCTGGGGGAGAAGATGGTGAGATCTATGCCCCGCTCCTTCATTTTCTTCAACTGATTGTTTTCAATCGATTCACGCAGGGCATCATCACTGATGACGAGCTCCGCGACTCGGGGTGCGACCGCAGGGTCTTTAAGACCGGCAATCTGCCTGTTTCGCCAATCCTCGAGCGCTTTAGGCGCAGTTGTATAGTGACCGTGAATATCAATGATCACAGTTGGACTCCTTCCTGATTCAACTTTGGGTTGCCCGGCATTATCTCAGCCGGCGCAATACAGTGCTGAAGGTCGGACGGAAGCCGTACTGTGAACGCGCCCCGCCTTAGAAACCGACCGTCAGCCCTGGCAGGTCGATATTGACGGCCGGTCTGCCCAGCGCGTTTGCAATCTGCTGAGCAAATTCCTGAGCGTGGTCTTCGTGTTGCACAAAGGTGCTGTAGCCCAAGCTGTCAGCCACGCCCAGCACCTTATCAAGAATCAGCACTTTGCCGCTGTGTCGCAAAGGCTCACACTCAAGCCGGGTCCACGTATCTTCCAGCCATTGCACGGCCCGGGCCTGCGCTTCGGGCGACGAATCAACGTCCACGGTGTATTCGAGCTGCTGACGCTCATTGAAGATGATGGTGACGATGCTGCGCATGCTGGATGGCCTCCGACGCTGTACGGTTTATAAAGTGTGATCGTGTCGTACGGTCTGCTGCACGGAAGAATAAGCAAAGGCAAGCAGTCAGAATGTCAGCCGAATGACATTGCCGCCCGTATGGGCGACCCAAGCGGGCTCGTATAACCGGTACAGGCTCACCGGAGGCTGCTTACATCAATCACCCGCATAGGCTACCAGACCGGGGCGGGCTCCCACAGAACGTCTTCCTGCTTTTCGTTGGCCAGGCGCAGCATGGCAAGCAGGGGGTAGGCACGCCGACGGAAACTTACGGGCTCATTGATTGGATGCACTTTGTCGTCGTTGTCGTCATCCGTATCGGGGTTTTCGTCTGTTTCCTTGGTGATAGCCATGGCTCTTTCGATGCCGGCTACCGCTTCAGGCAATTGCGCCTTGGTGATGACGCCACGCTGAGGGAGCTCGTCGTTGTCGAACTTTTTGCCCGCCGCACGCAAGATGGGCAAGGCGTGTTGCGAGAACATCAGTACCTCGGCAGACGATTTGGAATGAAAGACGATAAGCATGGTCGCAGTTCCCACAATGGACACCTATCTACACTACCTGAACCCCATGACGCTGCCAAGACGGAGAATGCTGCCATTCCCGTCTATTTCAATTTGTTGCAACTGGCGTCATGCTCGCATCGCTCCTCGCCCTCCTTTTTAAGCGTTCGGCGGCTGGTCTCACAACGGTCTTACGCTGTCGCGCTCGCAGCCTGACGCGCGCAGCGGCAACGGCCGTTACCGTGATGTGGGCGGGCGTCGCAACCTCGGGGGGCGGTTTCTGTTCCCCGCCTGCTCTGGGCGCGCCCTGCGCCATGGGCGGTATCGCCACACAAGGTGCCAGTGAGCCCTTACCTGGTCTCGTCCTTGGTAACCCCATCCACCTGGCCAACGGCAACAAATACCAGCTGGATGTCGATCTACCCGCCAACGCCTCTGCGCCAGGGCTGGAGCTGGTACGTCACTACAACGGGTTGTCTATTCAGACCGGCCCACTCGGCCGCAACTGGACGCTGTCATACGATACCCGGCTGCAGAAGCGTCACGACGGCTGGCTGCTGCGTCAGGCAGACGGCAGCACGCGTAAGATTTCAGCCCCCATACCCACCCACAACGGGCACGCCTGGAATTGGCCGGACGGCAGGCAGCTGCAATTTGACTCAAGCGGCCGTCTGGTCGGTATTCGCATCAGCACCACCGCCGCCATCCATATCCAGCGCCATACTGGGCCACCCGCCCTTGCCGGCCTAATACACCGCGTGGGGAGCACATCGGGTTACGCCCTGGAATTTGAGTATGAAACCGACCACGGGCAAGTACTTTTGAAGTCGGTGAACACTCCGTTAGGGCGCTTCCATTACGGTTATGAACCACCACCGGCCAAAAGTGCATACAAGACGGCCAGACTGACGTGGGTGCTGCGTCCGGACGGCATGCAGCGGCTCTACCACTACGAAGCCGAACTCCAAGCGGGCAACCCATACGCACTGACCGGCATCTCGCTACAGGACGGCGATGAGGCCGCGCAAAGGCAGAGCACATGGCAGTTCGACCGCCACGGCAGAGTCACCAGCCTGTACCAGCATGGCCGCCCAGCGCCGCCGCTGCAAGTCGACTATGTTCGCAGCGCTCAGGGCACACGCCCAGGTCTCACCCGCGTACGGCATGGCCAACAGATCTTGCAAAACATACGGTTTCAACGCACAGCCGACGGCTACCGCCTGCTTAGCCGTAATTCAAACGCACAAGACACCACGGCGTCGGACACCACCTATGACGCCTTCGGTCGGATTATTGCGTTCGATGGCCTGCGCCTTCGGCGTGACCGGGAGGGCCGGCCGGCGGCCGTTACACCCCATACTCCGGGCTGGCCCGGTTTGAGCATGGAGTTGTCACGTCAGGCCGGCCAATTTTCCTGGCGCACTAATGTCATGGGGCGAACCGTACTGAAGGCTGACACCGGCGGTCGCCCCGGCGAGCTACATTACGCCAACGGCGATACGATCCACATACGCCACGATATGCAAGGCAGGCCGATTCAGCTACAACACAAGACGCCCCGCGCAGAGGCGCCCTACATCACCCACCTGCTGTGGAAGGGCCGCCAATTGCAGCGAATCGAACACCCTTTCGAGACTGAACATCGCCAGTATGATGTAAACGGCCGCTTGAGTCACAGGCGGGTCGAGCGACCGGCCATATTGCAGTCGGCCCACGTACGCTACGAGGAAAGCTTTCGCTACGATGCTGATGGCCGCCTGACGCAACATTTACTTCCCGAAGGGGGCGCGTTGCATTATCGCTGGCGCACGGAAGGGCACCCCCACGGCACGCTTGCCGCGCTGCACTGGGAAGATGCTCAAGGGCAACTCCACCACGTGGTGTCCTCCATCGCCGGCCGGCCCGGGTATCGCTTCAGCAACGGTCTGCAACTGCTCACCCTGGCCAAAGACGGGCGACACGCCGACACGCTGCTGCTCACCCACAAGGAGCAAACCGTCTGGTTGCAGGAGCGCCGCTACGACGCACATGGCAGGCTACAAGACGAACGTCACGTATTCCCAGAGGCGCGTCATTTTGAAGAGCTACGGTTTGTGTATGACACCCAGTCCCGTATGCAAGGCGCCCGTCTTCGCACCGATGAATCCAGCACCCACTGGTGGTATGCCTGGCACGACACCGGCCAACTGGCTGCTTCCCGGCGTTACCTAGGCGCCTCGAATGCCAAGACCACCCTTGTGCCACATGTGTACCGTGACGCCTCGAGCCTGCCGCTGGAATTCAACGATTTTCGTTTGCATTACGGCCCGCATCGTCGCCTGGAGGCGGTCAGGAGTGCCGTTTCGGGCGAACCCATTGCGCAATACCGTCACAACGCCTTCGGCCACCGTATTGCCAAGCAAACCGCAGATGGCACCACCCATTTCCTTTACGTCGGTAATCGCCTCGTAGCGGAAGCCCGCAGCCGCGATGCGCTGACTTCCCCCACTGTTTCGCGGCGCTACCTGTATGCCGGGCTTACGCCCGTCGGCGTCATTATCTACCCTCCCGGTGAACCGGCTGAGCTGTATGCCGTCCATTCCGACCTGTCCGGCGCTCCCCGCCTTATTACCGACATAGAGCGCAAGGTTCGCTGGCGGGCCGGCTATACGCCGACGGGTCAGGTGCAGCGACTTCAGGGCGATCTGGAATTTGCACTGCGCTTACCCGGTCAAATCGAAGACAAAGAAACCGGCTGGCATGACAACCTGCTGCGCACTTACGTACCGGCGGCCGGACATTATCTGGAAGCTGACCCATATGGGCCTATGCCGGGTTCCGACGCTTTCGGCTACGCCCGCCAGCAACCCTGGCGTTATGCGGACCCACTCGGCCTGCTGCTATTCGCATTCGATGGTACGCGCTACAGCGCGGAGTCGATGGGCAATACCTGGATTCTTGCACAGGCCTACCGCGACGGCGCGGCGCACTACCATTCCGGCCCAGGCAACAGCTACTTCCTTGACTGGGACGCCATCGTCGCCTGGCGGGCCGGGCGCATTCTGGAAAATCAATGGCAAGCATTGCTGACGGCGCTTGAGCATCAACCCGCAGGCATGACGGTGCCCGTCGACATCATTGGTTTTTCGCGCGGCGCCGCACTGGCACGTCACTTCGCCAATCGCATTGCGTCTCATGTCCAGCAAGGTGTCTTCCGGGTTAACGACCCGATGCGCGGCCTCATAACTGCTTGCGTCGACCTGCGCTTTATGGGGCTCTTCGATACCGTTGCGCAATTCGGCATTGCGGGGTCACACAACCACCTGTATGACTTTGGTGTCAGCAAGCTCTGGTCTTGGGTCGCGCACGCCGTTGCTCTGCACGAGCACCGCTGGGCCTTTGCGCTCACCAGCGCCGATTCGGGCGGCTCGGGCAATGTAGTGGAAGCGCCGTTTGTAGGTGCCCACGCCGATATCGGAGGCGGGCTGGCACTGCTGGCGCCTGAACCATCAGAAGACGCTGCTTTGACTTCGCAAGCACAGTCTGAATCCGATCTCGCCAAGGTTGCCCTTGCCTGGATGCATTGGCAGGCCCTGGCTGCTTCAGTGGATTTCGATACACTGGAAGAAGCGGACACCCGCCTGCAATCGCCCTTGCTGCGCGACCTGCGCAGCCCGCTGATGCGCAGTGTGCTGCGCGGCGACCGTGCAGTGACCCCACCCGGTGCATCCAGCGGCCGCTATCAGGACGAATTACCCAGGCTGGGCCGCAACACCCGTGAAGCCGTGGAAGCGTTCATTACTCGTGTGCCGGGCTGGCGCTCGAATGCAGGCGACGTGGTAGGCACTGTCGACATGGAGGGTTATTCTCGCTGGCTGGAAGACACGCTGGGGTGGGCACCGTAGTCAGCTGCCAGGCGTCTGCCCCACCCAGCCCAAGCCCCCCTGGCGCTATTCACGGGATCATTTTGGCGTGATCCTCATAACGAACTTCGCTTTATGCTCCCCGGGCAACAACAACAGCTCATCTCCCACATCGAAACCGCTTTGCAAGAACTGCTGCCGGACACTCAGGCGGCCGTCACACTAGAGCGGCCCAAGGTCGCCGCGCACGGCGACATTGCCTGTAATATCGCCATGCAACTTGCCAAGGCGGCGCGACGCAACCCGCGCGAATTCGCGCAGCAAATCGTTGAGCGTTTGCAGGCCGACCCAGGCGTTCAGGAACTGGTGGCCGCTATTGAAATCGCCGGCCCCGGCTTCATTAACTTTCGCTTGGCGCCCGCCGCGCATCAGGCGGTACTGCATGCCATCGCCACAGAAGGTGAACGCTTCGGGCACGTCGAGCCCAGCGGTCGGAAAGTCATGGTGGAATTTGTATCCGCGAATCCCACGGGGCCATTGCATGTCGGCCATGCCCGGCAGGCCGCCCTGGGCGACGCCCTGTGCCGTCTGTTTACCGCACAGGGCTACGATGTCCTGCGCGAGTTCTATTACAACGACGCCGGCAACCAGATCGACAACCTGGCCATCAGTGTGCAGGCGCGCGCACGCGGCATCGAGCCCGATTCCCCGGATTTCCCGACCGACGGCTACAAGGGCGACTACATCATGGATATCGCCCGCGACTTCCAGGCCGGAGCCACGGTGCAGGCAGCTGACGGCGCCTCCGTAACCGCCAGCCGCAATATCGACAGCCTGGAAGACATCCGCAAGTTTGCGGTCGCTTACCTGCGCCGCGAACAGGATCTCGACCTGCAGGCGTTCAACCTCAAGTTTGACAACTTCTACCTGGAAAGCGCGCTCTATACATCCGGACGAGTCGAGCGCACGGTACAGGCCCTCATCGATTCCGGCTACACGTACGAACACGAAGGCGCACTCTGGCTGCGCACGACTGAACTGGGCACCGGCGACGACAAAGACCGTGTCATGCGCAAGACAGACGGCGGCTATACCTATTTCGTACCGGATGTCGCCTACCATGTGGCCAAATGGGAACGTGGCTACCATCACGCCATCAATATCCAGGGCAGCGACCATCACGGCACCGTCGCCCGGGTACGTGCCGGCCTGCAGGCGCTTAATATCGGAATTCCCAAAGATTACCCCGCCTACATCCTGCACAAGATGGTCAAGGTCATGCGCGAGGGGCAGGAAGTCAAGATCTCCAAACGCGCCGGCAGCTACGTCACCATGCGCGACCTGATCGACTGGGTAGGCCAGGATGCAGTGCGCTACTTCCTGATTCAGCGCCGCGCCGACTCGGAATTCGTCTTCGATATAGACTTGGCACTATCCAAAAGCGACGAAAACCCGGTCTATTACATCCAATACGCGCACGCTCGCATTTGTTCGATACTCGCCCAGTCGCCGGAACTTGAGGGCCAAATTGCCGAAGCGGACGCCTCAGCGCTAACCGCCCCAACTGAGTTCGCGCTGCTGCGCCGTCTGGCTGAATTCCCCAACACATTGGCCACCGCGGCACAAGACTTAGCGCCGCACCAGCTTGCCTTCTGGCTGCGCGACTGTGCGGCAGATTTTCATGCCTGGTACAACGCCGAGCGCGTCTTGGTAGACGACCCGGCCGTTAAACTTGCCCGTTTGCGCCTGGCCGACGCCACCCGTCGCGTTATTGCCAATGGTCTGAATCTGTTGGGCGTGTCGGCACCCGAACGTATGTAACTCTGCCATGGCAACCAAGCGCAAATCTTCCCGTTCCGCCCCCCGCAGGGGTATCACGCTATATGGTGTAGTGCTGGGCCTGATCCTGGGCCTGGCCGCCGCCGTTGCGGTTGCCTTGTTCGTCACCCAGGTACCCATGCCGTTCGCGGACAAGGCCAGCCGTAGCGCACCCAAGGTGCTGCTGCCGGATGTGCGCGACGCTCCCGACCCGAACATCGGCCTGCATGGCCGCAGCAGCCCTGTACCGGGAACCGGCGTTGCTCCCTCCACCACTCCACCGGCCGGCACGCCGGTCGTGCCGGGCACTCAAACACCCGATGACCTCGGTAACCTGATCGCGCGTCTGGACAAAGGGCCTACCCGCGTCGAAGAGCAGGTCGCCGCTCCTGATCAGGTCGCGACACCCTCGCCGCCTACAGCGCCCCCGGCGCCGGCCGCCACCACCAAACCGGGCACTTATTTCCTGCAGGCCGGTGCTTTCCGCGCGGCGGACGATGCCGAAGCCATGAGGGCCCGTGTCCTGATGCTAGGCCTGTCCGCAAGGGTGGAAGCCGCCAACATCAACGGCACAACGCTGCATCGGGTGCGTGTGGGCCCCTTTAACGGCCTGGACGAAATGAACAAGGCCCGTAGCCGCCTGGGCGGGGAGAAAATCGAAACG
>JAJUGV010000094.1 GCA_029265795.1 Alcaligenaceae bacterium | reverse complement strand
TGTCCCGGCTTAGGGAAACACCATGACACCAATGCAATATCAAGTTGAAGGGGCGATCGGTCGGATTATTTTCAATCGACCCCATGCGCTGAACGCCCTCGATAGCGCCACGGCAGTCGCCTTTCGTGACGCGATACGTACGGTGGCCGCCGATGCGGCCATTCGAGTCGGGGTATTAGAAGGCGCGGGCCGTGCCTTCATGGCAGGGGGGGATGTCGCTGAGCTGGCGGCCGACCCCCAAGGCAATACGCCCCGCATTATGGATCCGTTGCATGAAGCCGTGCACCAGATGGTGGAATTACCCATACCGGTGATCGCAGCGTTGCATGGTGCGGTGGCCGGCGCGGGCATGAGCCTAGCACTGGCCGCCGATCTGGCGATTGCCGCCGATGATACCCGCTTCCAAACGGCGTACTGTCGTATCGGCGCGAGTCCCGACGGCTCTTTTACCTGGCATCTGGTCCGTTTGGTCGGACTGCGTAAAGCGATGGAACTCACCCTGTTATCCGAGCCTGTGGACGCGATACAGGCGCTGTCGCTGGGTCTCGTGAACTGGGTGGTTCCCGCCGATGAGCTGCAAGAGCATACGGAAGTGCTGGCCCAAAAACTGGCCGCCGGTGCGGTGGGCGCGTATGGGCGTAGTAAGGCTTTGTTGCGCGGGGCCGCACTAAACAGTCTGCCGGAGCAACTTGCGGCAGAACGCCAGGCATTTCTAGACGGTGCGGCAGGCGCGGAGTTTCACGAGGGAGCGACGGCCTTCTTGCAAAAGCGCGCTCCCCACTTTTTGAAGCCCAAGGATTAACCGGCCCGATGAAAAATGCTGACATACGCCGGATAGAAACTGGCGTACAGCACGGCGGCTATGGCGATGTTTACAGGCGTCATGAGCAATTGCACCAGCGCGGCGGAAAGCCCCAGCATCACTAGAAACACGCCTATGAACTGTGCGGCCATAAAAATGGCTGCCCAGCTGATGCCATAGAGCAGGAATGCCCATTTGTTTCGCCAGCAGGCAACCATCGAATAAAAAAGCGCACGCTTCATGGGTACAGCGTGCCAGCCGATGAGCGCAGGCGCATGCCAGAAGAACATGGAAATTAAGATATACAGCAGCCCAAACGCCAGCATGGGTGCGCGAATCGCATGCAGTAGTGCCAGTTCATCGACTTGGCCTTCGAGGGCTGCGGTCAGACTACCCAGGAATGGCAAGGTGGCGAGCATGCCGCCGGCCAAACAGCATCCTAGGTAGGCAAGCCCCAAGGCCAGCAGGCGTCTGCGTACGTCGCGATCGCGCAATGGCCGGGTCCACATACCAAGCTGCATGATTTCGCCGGCGTCAATACGGCGGCTGGCTGACAAGGTCATGAACGTAAGGCTTGGCGTAACGATAATCAGTGCAATCTGACCGAAGATCGGAATCAGATAGCTGAACGATATGAGCAGGCCTAGCGTCATGCTCCAGAAAAACATGGCCAGAGGCTGGCTGCGACAAATTCGGTAGCCCTGTTGTATCCAGAACCAGCCGGCATGGATGGGAAGGATGGCAGCTTGCATGGTGTTAGTCTTCAGGGCAGGGCAGGGGCGGCAATGCGGCGGCGCAAAGTCAGGATGCGTTCGAAATGGCGTGGATCGTGAGGCTTGAGCGTCTGCGCGGGGCGTGGCAGGTAGTAGTCGTAGAGGCGCGATATCCAGAACCGCAGAGCGCCGGCCTGTAGCAACATCGGCCATGCCTCTTTTTCCTGCTCAGTGAACGGTCGTACCGCCGCGTAGGCGTCCAACAAAGCCTGCAAACGCTCAGGGATGAAGATCCCCGTCTCGCGCTCGATACACCAGTCGTTAGCGCACACGGCCACATCGAACAGCCAGGTGTCGCAGCCGGCGAAATAGAAATCAATGATGCCGCCCATGCGTGGCGATTCGTAAGTGCCGTCGAACAATACGTTGTCGCGGAACAGATCGCAATGAGCCGGGCCGGAGGGAAGCGCGCGATACGTTGCAGATTCTGCGAAGCGCACTTGTTCGGCCAAGGTATTGCGTAGCATCTGAGCCTGCGTGTCACTCAGAAAGGGCAGCACGTGAGGGGCTGTCTCTTGCCACCACGGTAGCCCGCGCAAGTTTGGCTGTTTGATAGGGAAGTCCGCGGCGGCCAAATGCATGCGCGCCAGCGTTTCACCGGCCAGCGCACAATGTGCCGCACTGGGGTCAGGCTCGTAGCCACCGTTCAGGCGGGTCACGATGGTGCTGGGCTTACCGTGCAGTTGGGTCAGGCGCCGCCCATCACGCATGGGCTGTGGGTGCGGAACGGGTACACCACGTTCCGCCAGATAGGTCATCAAGTCGATGTAGAAGGGCAGCTGTTCGAACGTCAGTACCTCGAATATCGTGAGGACGTATTCACCGCGAGTCGTATTCAGGAAATAGTTGGTATTTTCGATTCCTGCCGTTATGCCGCGCAGAGAAACCAGTTCTCCCAAGGTGTAGTGTTGCAGCAGTTCGCGGGCATCGTCGTCGCTGACGGGGGTGAAAACAGCCATGGATGGGTGTGGTTCCTTCTTCCGTAGAAAAGCGCGGGTGCCTAACGGGCACCCTCGCTAATGAGATGTCTTATGGCGCCAGTACGTTACTGGGCCGGCGGCCTGGCCGGTGAATTTTAGTCCAGCTTGGCGGGACATGCGAAAATAGCAGGTTTGTGCCCCACTTTTCGCTGCAGTTTGCCCCATGTTCATCTCCTCTGAGCGCACCCACACCATCCCCCACGCCGAACCGCGCCAAGGCCGGGCGTGGCAGCTATGTGTGGCGCCCATGATTGACGTGACGGATAGACACTGTCGTTACTTTCACCGGCTGTTGGCTCCGAAGGCGCGGCTTTATACCGAAATGATCACGACCGGGGCGTTGCTGCACGGTGACGTGGCCAGACATCTGGATTTCAATCGGGAAGAGCATCCCGTGGCACTGCAATTAGGCGGCAGCGACCCTGCTGAGCTCGCCGCAGCGGCCCGGCTGGGTGCTAAATGGGGCTATGACGAAGTCAATTTGAATTGTGGCTGCCCCTCTGAGCGGGTTCAGAAGGGGGCCTTCGGGGCGTGCCTGATGGCTGAGCCCACACTGGTTGCCGACTGCATTAAGGCCATGCAGGATGCCGTCGATATTCCTGTAACGGTCAAACACCGCCTTGGCCTGGATTACGACGACTCCTATGGTTTTGTGCGCGATTTCGTGGGCAGCATCCACGATACGGGTTGCCGCGTATTTATCGTGCATGCGCGCAATGCCGTGCTCAAAGGGCTCAGCCCCAAAGACAACCGTGAGATTCCGCCCCTGCGCTACGACATGGCCGCCCGACTGGTGAGCGACTTCCCCGATTCAATTTTTGTGCTGAACGGCGGGCTGGCCGACACGAATAACAGCCTGCAGGCGTTAAAGACATTTCATGGCGTGATGCTGGGTCGTGCCGCCTGGCATACGCCGGGTGTTCTTTCCGCGTTATCGGTCGAGCTGGGCCATGTGGACGAGGCTCCCAGCGATGAGGCGGTTTTGCAGGCGATGGTGGCGTATGCTGCAGAGCAGACACAAAGCGGTGTGCCGCTGCGCATGGTGGTTAAGGCAATGCTTGGGTGGCAGAACGGGCGCCCCGGAGCCCGCCGCTGGCGTCGCATGTTGTCTGACCAAGCTATGCTCAAAAATAACGACCCGCAGCTGTTGCGGGCCGCATGGGCCGAACTGGCCTAAGCTGTTAAGAAGGCCTCAAAGTGCGGCCTGATCGCCCGGCCAGTCTCGGATATACGCTTTGAGCATGGTGTTCTCAAACGCCTGCGCTGCAACAATAGCGGCCGCCATGTCGTAGAACGAAATCACGCCCAGAAGGGTGGGGCCATCCATGACCGGAATGTATCGCGCATGTTTTTCGAGCATGAGGCGTTGTACTTCCTCGAAACCCGTGTTCGGCGACACACTGACCGGCGCATCGTCCATGATGCTGCGCACCGTGTAGTTGCCGACTGTTCCGCCGCTAGTGTGCAGGTAGCGAATGATCTCGCGGAATGTGAGCATTCCCGCCAGCTGGCCGTGATCCATAATGACCAGCGAACCGATGTCTTGCTCAGACATGCAGTCGATGGCCTCTTGGATAGGGGTGTCGGGGGTGGCGGTGTAGAGCGTATTGCCCTTCACGCGCAGGATTTCACTGACTTTCAACATAATGGTCTCCCGGTAGCTGCATTTGGGATGCTTGATACATTGTGCCCTAAGCGGGAGGGTTGTGGTAGGGGGACGACGGCTGGAACAATGTGTTTAAAGGCACGATCTCGCCCAAAAGCGACCGCGCCACCGCACTCAACAACTGCGGTTCAGCGTTAAGGCCCGGTTGCGTACTGTCGACCAACCAGGCATCAATAAGGGGTTGGAGCTCCGCTTGTGACGGGTCGCATGCCAGAACCCATACTTCAGTGTCGTCGTGCTCCGTATCGACAACGTATCCCAACGATTTGAGCGTGTGCAACACGTTATCGAGCTCATCTTGGTGCAGGGTCAGGTCATCGCACAGTTCACCGATAGCCCGCCCTGGGCGCCGGCTCTGCCAAGTATCCCAAAGCGTGTGCAGCACGCGCACGGCATCCACAAAGGCGGCGCCGGTATAGTGTTGTTGCGCCCACCGCCGTTGGCGCAAGGCGGGCAGTAACGCCGTAACGGTAGCACCCAGCAATACCACCAGCCATGATATATAGACCCACAGCAGGAATATGGGGATCGTTGCGAAGGCCCCATAAATAATCGCATAAGAAGGGAACTTACTCAGATAATAGGCAATACCGACTCTGAGTGTTTCCAGAATGACAGCTGTCAGAAAGCCGCCGATCAACGCGTCTTTCCAGCGGACGCTGCGGTTCGGTACCGTAAAGAACAAGGCAGAAAAACCGCCGCCCGTCAGTAGCAAGGGCAACAGGGTGAGTGCGATATTACCCAGGGCGGGCAAGTCGCCGACTAAACCCAGTGATTCTCGTGCCAACATGGAAATGGCCCACAGGCTGGCTCCCACCAGAATCGGTCCGAGGGACAACAAGGCCCAATAGACCAAGATGCGTTGTCGCAGGGGGCGACGGGTTTCGACTTGCCAGATATCGTTAAAGGCATCGTCTATTGTTCTGAACAACATAATGGATGTAACGATAAGCGCCAGGCCGCCTACCGTGGTCAACCCAGAGGCCTTGGCGGCAAACTCGTTCAGATAGCCCATGACGGTATCCGACACCCCCGACGGCAATACGGTGCCGGCCAGGAAGTTTTCCAACGCGTAACGGAATTCCGCGAACAGGGGAAACGCCGTGAATAACGAAAGCACCACGGCAAGTAAGGGAACCAGGCTGAGCACGGTCGTATAAGTCAGGCTGGAAGCCACCTGGGCCAGTTTTTTTTCCTGTGCACGCTGCACGGCGTACTTCAGGATTTTCCAGGCTGCGGCTCTGGAGGTGCCTCCGCCACTTTTGGGTGCGTTGCCCGGTTGCATGGGCAGTCGGCTGGAAGGGGGGCTTGTGGGAGTGTCCGTGTGCCGTGTCATGGCCTGTCAGCCTCATATTCTTTCGGGTGATAATACCAGCATGATGAGTACTCCTAATCCCGTGTGGCGCTGGAGCGCAGTTGGCTCGCTCTTTGCACTAATCATTCTTTGCCTGGCCTGGGAGCTGCGCTTGGCCCCTATCTTTCCGGGTGGCTCTTGGATGGCCCTCAAAGCCGTCCCCTTGCTGCTGCCTTTGCGGGGCGTGCTGAAGGGCAGCCTCTACACCATGCAGTGGGCGTCGATGTTCATCCTCCTGTATTTTATGGAAGGGGTGATGCGAGCCTGGTCCGATCTGAATCCCGTTTCCGCCTGGCTGGCAGGTCTGGAAATTGCCCTGTCACTCTTGTTTTACATTTCCGCCATTCTGTACTGCCGCCCCGCCAAGAAAGCGGCACGTGCCCGAGCGGCAAACCCGAGGTGAAACAGCAATGACCGTCCAGTCAGACACGCGGCGCAGGCCGGCCACATCAGCATCCGGCGGGCCTACACTCGTTAGCCGCCTGGACGAACTGAAGGTGGCGAACTCGTTTGCCGAGCTGCCACATGAATTTCATACGTTTCTCCAGCCTCAACCCCTGACCAACCCACGGCTGCTACACGCCAATGCAGATGCGGCAGCCTTGCTTGGCCTTGATCCCGCCGTGCTGCAGACACCGGAGTTTCTGGCGACATTCTCCGGCGGGCGTCCTTTGCCTGGGGGACGCACTTTAGCGGCGGTCTACAGTGGGCACCAGTTCGGAGTATGGGCCGGCCAGTTAGGCGACGGGCGCGCTCATCTTCTGGGCGAAGTGCTTTCGCCGACAGGGCCTCTGGAACTTCAACTGAAGGGCTCCGGTCGCACACCTTATTCCCGCATGGGCGACGGACGCGCGGTTCTGCGTTCTTCGGTGCGCGAATATCTGGCCAGCGAGGCCATGGCAGGCTTGGGTATCCCGACGACACGTGCACTGGCGTTGGTGGTGTCTGATGATCCGGTATATCGTGAAACGGTAGAAACCGCCGCAGTGGTTACACGGATGTCCCCAAGCTTCGTACGCTTCGGCAGCTTCGAGCACTGGGTCGGTCGCCCGGAGCAGCTGCGTATCCTAACTGATTATGTTCTGGATCGCTTTTATCCCGAGCTGAAAACGCCCGCCGATGGCGAACCGGGTAGCTGGGAACAGGCGGTGTTACGCATGTTGCGCGAAGTCTCGCGGCGCACTGCCGCGATGGTCGCTCATTGGCAAACGGCCGGATTCTGTCACGGCGTCATGAACACGGACAACATGTCCATTCTGGGTCTGACCATCGACTACGGCCCCTACGGATTCATGGACCGTTTCCAGGCCAACCACGTTTGCAACCACAGCGATACGCATGGTCGCTACGCCTGGAACGTACAGCCTGCTGTGGCGCATTGGAATCTCTATCGTCTTGGTAGCGTATTTTTGAGCTTGGGGTTGCAGGAAGATGATCTGCGCTCGGCACTTTCGGGTTACCAACAGGATTTTCTTGCCGTCTACCATCAGAATCTTTGCCGCAAACTGGGGTTAGAAAGCTGGCAGGAAAGCGACGATGAGCTGGTGGATGCGTGGTGGCGTTTACTACATGAACAGCGCGCCGACTTCACGCTGGCGTTTCGCAGATTAGCAACCGTATCGCAAGATCCGGGTCCATTCCTAGCTTTATTTAAAGACCCGGAATCCGCCCGGGACTGGCTCGCGCGATACGAAAAACGCTTGCAGAGCCAACAATTGCCGGCTCGGGAACGGCAGGATTCCATGCTGCGCGCCAACCCCCTTTACGTCTTACGCAATCACCTTGCTCAGGGCGCGATCGACGCGGCGGTCAGGGGCGACGCATCCGAAATAGATACGCTGCTGATGCTGTTGCGCGAGCCGTTCACGGAGCGTCCGGGCTACGAGCACTATGCACAAGAGGCTCCCGAATGGGCGGAACGGCTCGAGGTCAGCTGTTCATCCTGATTATTCCCTGCGCTCAGCCTGTGTACGGCGGATACAATGCCTTCTTCCAACGTTCAGCCCATCGCAACCACACATACTGCATCATGTCCGGCAACACTCTAGGCAAACTATTCTGTGTCACGAATTTCGGCGAATCCCACGGCCCGGCTATTGGGGCGGTAGTGGATGGCTGCCCTCCCGGTTTACCGCTGAAAGCGACAGACATTCAATTAGAGCTGGACCGCAGGCGTCCCGGCACGTCACGCCACGTGACGCAACGTCAGGAAGCCGATCAGGTCGAGATCCTCTCCGGGGTGCACGACGGGCAAACCACGGGCACGCCTATCGCCATGTTGATACGTAATACGGATCAACGCAGCAAGGATTACGGCAACATCCTCGAGACGTTTCGGCCGGGGCATGCCGACTATACCTACTGGAAAAAGTATGGGCATCGCGACCCGCGCGGTGGTGGTCGTTCCTCGGCCAGGTTGACCGCTCCGACCGTGGCCGCGGGTGCCATTGCAAAAAAATGGCTGGCCGCTGAGTATGGCGTGCAGATCAGGGGATACATGAGCCAGTTGGGCCCCATCGCGAGTCCGTTCGAAGATTGGTCCGAAGTCGCCAATAATCCCTTCTTCGCACCTAATGCGGGCGTGGTGGCCCAGCTCGAAGCCTTTATGGATGAGTTGCGACGTTCGGGGGACTCCATCGGCGCCCGGATCGAAGTCGTGGCCGAGAACTTGCCTGGGGGGTGGGGCGAGCCGATCTATGACCGTCTGGATGCCGATATCGCCCATGCCATGATGGGTCTTAACGCTGTGAAGGGCGTATCAATCGGGGCAGGTTTCGACAGTATTGCCCAGCGCGGTTCCGAACACGGTGATGAGCTCACGCCCGAAGGCTTCCAAAGCAACCACGCCGGCGGCGTGCTGGGGGGCATTTCCTCCGGGCAACCCATCACCGTGTCACTGGCTATCAAGCCGACTTCCAGTATTCGTCTGGAGCGTCGATCCGTGAATACCGCGGGTGAGCCGACCACGGTGCAGACATTCGGCCGCCACGATCCCTGTGTCGGCATTCGGGCAACGCCCATCGCTGAAGCGTTGCTGGCCATAGTCCTTATGGACCACGCCTTGCGCCATCGTGCACAGTGTGGGACATGACCATTCACCTGCTCAATGCAAGGAGCGGACATGAAGAAAACGCTTGGAACAGGAAAACGAGTTGCCGTGTGGGCAGGCACTTTGCTGTTGGCGGTATTGACGGGCTGTGCCTCGGTACAAACTACGCAAAGCGGCACGGTAGGTGTTGAGCGGAAGCAATTTATCGCCGCTTCCGTTCCGGCAGCAGAGCTTCAGCAAGTCGCGAATAAGCAGTACGCGCAGCTCATGTCGGAGGCGAAAGCCGCCGGTGCCCTGGATGCCAATAGCGCTCAGGTCCAACGAGTGCGTACCATTACCAACCGGCTCATCGCCCAGGTCGGCGTCTTTCGTAGCGATGCGCAAAGCTGGCCTTGGGAAGTCCACGTCATTAGCTCCGATCAGGTCAATGCCTGGTGCATGCCGGGGGGCAAGATGGCGATTTACACCGGCTTGATTAACCGTATCAACCCAAGCGACGACGAATTGGCCGCTGTTCTCGGGCACGAAATGGCGCATGCGTTGCGTGAGCATTCGCGTGAGCAGATTTCTCAGCAGATGGCGGCTCAAGTCGGGTTATCGGTACTGTCTGCGGTTACAGGCGTCGCCGCAGCGGGCGATCTGGGAGCGGCGCTCACCAATGTGATGTTTACGCTGCCAAACAGTCGCACACACGAATCCGAGGCCGACCTGATCGGTGTGGAGCTTGCCGCTCGGGCGGGCTATGACCCCCGGGCGGCGGTGACACTTTG
This sequence comes from Alcaligenaceae bacterium, assembly GCA_029265795.1. Classification (GTDB taxonomy): domain Bacteria; phylum Pseudomonadota; class Gammaproteobacteria; order Burkholderiales; family Burkholderiaceae_B; genus Yanghanlia. The sequence continues at coordinate 2,051 of JAJUGV010000094.1, read as the reverse complement.
GCAGAAAATGGCTGCCTTGAGCGGCGGCGGGGCGCCTCCCGAATTTCTTTCCACCCACCCTTCGGCGGCCACCCGCAGTGCTGAACTGCAGCGTAACGCGCAAAAGGTCATGCCGCTTTACGAAGCCGCGCGCCGCTGAGCACCACCCGCGCGGATCGCATCGGGCTTATCGCAGTATCCAGGTAGTGCTGATACCAGTATCAATGATTATCTTGTACCAGGAGCTGAGGCTGGCATAATGATTCCAGACCCGGGTTCCCGGGTATTCATTCCAGAATCCAGGAACAAGATAGCCATGCCACAAACTCTTTACGATAAGCTCTGGTCCGCCCACGTGGTGCATCAGGAATCTGACGGCACCTGTCTGCTGTATATCGATCGCCATCTGCTGCACGAAGTCACCAGCCCGCAAGCGTTCGAAGGTTTAGCCATCGCGGGGCGCCGCCCCTGGCGCATTAGTGCCAACCTTGCCGTGGCGGATCACAACGTGCCGACGGTTGCTGAAGATCGCGCTACCGGCATTGTAGATCCGGTGTCACGACTGCAGGTCGATACGCTGGACGAAAACTGCGAAAAATATGGCATTACCGAATTCCGGATGAACGATCTGCGACAGGGCATTGTTCACGTGATCGGCCCCGAGCAGGGCGCGACCTTACCCGGTATGACCGTTGTCTGTGGCGACTCGCATACCAGTACGCACGGTGCTCTCGGTGCTCTGGCATTCGGTATTGGAACCTCGGAAGTAGAGCACGTCCTTGCTACCCAGACGCTCTTGATGAAGAAAGCCAAGAGCATGCTTATAAAGGTAGAAGGTGACCTGCCCAACGGCTGTACCGCCAAGGATCTGGTGCTGCACATCATCGGCCGCATTGGAACGGCCGGCGGTACAGGCTATGCCATTGAGTTTGGCGGCAGCACCATACAGGCGCTGTCGGTCGAAGGGCGCATGACCGTTTGCAACATGGCCATCGAGGCGGGCGCACGTTCCGGCATGGTGGCGGTTGACGACAAGACCATCGACTACTTCCGTGGCCGACCCTATGCCCCCACCGGCCGGCACTGGGATCAAGCGGTTGAATACTGGAAGACGCTGCATTCCGATGACGGTGCGCAGTTCGATAAAGTGGTGGAAATCAATGCGGCCGACGTTGCTCCTCAAGTGACCTGGGGGACGTCGCCCGAAATGGTGGTATCGGTCGAAGACCGTGTTCCCAATCCCGCCCGGGAAGATGATGAAGTTCGCCGTAAAGGCATGACGCGAGCCCTGGAATACATGGGCCTGGAAGCGGACATGCCGATCAGCGATATCACCATCGACAAGGTCTTCATCGGTTCCTGCACCAACTCCCGCATTGAAGATTTGCGTTCTGCGGCCCAAGTGGTACGTGGTCGCCGGGTCGCCGATAACGTGAAACTCGCCATGGTCGTGCCGGGTTCCGGCCTGGTCAAACAACAGGCGGAAGAAGAAGGCCTGGATAAAATCTTCTTGGAAGCCGGCTTTGAGTGGCGCGAGCCGGGGTGTTCGATGTGTCTGGCGATGAACGCAGACCGGCTTGAGCCGGGTGAGCGTTGTGCCTCCACGTCCAATCGCAACTTCGAAGGCCGTCAGGGCCAGGGCGGCCGTACTCATTTGGTGAGCCCCGCCATGGCCGCTGCCGCCGCCATCGCCGGTCACTTCGTCGACGTTCGTCAATTCGCATAGGAGCTGAGCACCATGCAAGCATTCACCACGCATAAAGGTTTGGCGGCTCCTTTGGATCGCGCCAACGTAGATACCGACCTGATCATTCCCAAGCAGTTTCTCAAGTCGATCAAACGTACGGGGTTTGGACCCAACCTTTTCGATGAGCTGCGCTATCTTGATCACGGCGAGCCTGGGATGGACAACAGCAAGCGTCCCCTTAACCCGGATTTTGTGCTGAACCAGCCTCGCTATCAGGGCGCATCCATCTTGCTCGCGCGCGAAAATTTCGGCTGTGGTTCCAGTCGCGAGCACGCGCCTTGGGCACTGCTGCAGTATGGTTTTCGTGCCATCATTGCGCCGTCAT
>JAJUGV010000100.1 GCA_029265795.1 Alcaligenaceae bacterium | reverse complement strand
CGGCGCGGGAATTCTCACAACATCAAAACCAGCTTAAACATTTGGTTTAAGATGAGCGCATGACCCTAAACATGGTGAGAGGGTGGCAGTGGACAAGTTCCGGGCGGTGGAATGCTTCGTAACGGCGGCGCAAGAACGTAGTTTCTCCGGTGCCGCTCGAGAATTGGATGTCAGTGTCCCCGCCGTAGCCCGCATGGTCAACGCATTGGAGCGCCACTTGGGGGTTCGTCTGTTCGAGCGAACTGTCAGGGGGCTGACACTAACCGCAGATGGGCTTCGATATCTCGAGTCGTGTCAGGTGGTGTTAGAGAAGCTGAACGAAGCCGAAGAGGCCTTACGCGGTGGAGCTGTTCGCCCGAGAGGCACGTTGGTGGTAGGGACTTCTCCTATCATTTCCCAGCATTGCATTCTGCCCGCCTTGTCGGAATTTCATGCGCGATACCCTGAGATACAGGTCGATATACGCAATGTAGACAAACCCACTTCTCCCGACGCGGGTGCATCAGAAGTGCTCGTGCTGTACGGCTGGCCGCAACAGCCGGGAATGGTGCAACGACATCTCATACACACGCGATCCATCATTTGCGCATCTCCGGAATACTGGAGAACACACGGCACACCAAAATCGCTGGTGGACCTGAAAGACCACAATTGCTTGTTGTTTCGCGATCAGGAAGGCACTGTCATTGACTTTTGGGCACACGAACACAATGGGCAGCGTGCTGCGGTGGCTGTAAAAGGCTGGCTAATAAGCAGCCACCGAGACGTCATTCTCGATGCTGCGATAGCAGGCATGGGCGTCGCTCGTTTTACAGACGTGTCAATCCGGGAACCTTTAAGAACAGGGGCGCTGGTTCCAGTGCTTCTGGAGTGGGAGTCCAAGCATTCACCGCCCATCAGCGTCATGTACCGGTCGAGTCAGCGCAAGCTGCCTCGGGTGCGACTGTTCATTGAGTTCTTGATGGAACTGTTCCAACACATGGAGCAGGAGCGCACCCCGGAACTGCAAGTCAGACTGGGCGCTGAACAGCCCCCCTGGTACCGGCGACGCCATGACCGGGCCTCGGCCACCCCGATGGAAAAAGAAAGGTAGCCCCTCAGCCGGCCTCACCCAGGCGCGTTTCAAAGCTGCCTTCTATTGGTATGCATTCGTTCGGGTCAGCCGCGGCAAACATGCTGTCTTTGCGGCAAAGCGTGGCAGCGAAGTGACCTTCAACCTGCCCGCCACCGTCCAGGCTCAGCGCTGTAATTTGGATTCTGGTGTCGGCTTCCTTTCCTTCATTAATGTAGAAGGCGCCTCTCATTCCGTTTGGCCACCATGCAACGGCGCCAGGAACGATTGCGGCCGAGGGACCTTCGCCCGTTACCGTCATCTCAATGGACAGCACGTTGTGCATGGCTTTTTTCGCCTGCGGGTCATGTGCCTGCAAGGAAATGAGTGTGGTGGATCCCATCGACTGAAATTCAACTGTGGCGGTGCCCGCCGATGGTATTTCCAGCGTCTTTCCCTCGTAGGGCCGACCGTCAATGGTGGCATTCACACTGCCTATCGGATTTGCGCCGCGGTTGGCATAGGCCGGGTTCAGCAGTGCTGACACAACAAGCATGACAGCAAATGAAAGGTATGTCCCCTTTTTATTCTTTATCATTAATATTCCCTACTGCGAGTACCGTTTGAACGAACCTCAAGTATCCCGCAGCGACGCTCCCCGGCGATCGACCCATGCCAGGAAGCGGCGCAGTATGTGACTTACTGTGCGGTGTACCCGCCGTCGATCACCAACTCGGTACCTGTGACAAACTTAGATTCGTCGGACGCCAGATAGAGTACCCCATAGGCGACGTCATCCGGATCTCCCAGGCGGCCGATGGGATGCAAATTCACCAGCGCTTTGTATTTTTCGGTGTCTTTACCTTGCGTAACCGCCTCAACCATAGGGGTCCAGATATAACCGGGATGCACTGTGTTAATACGAATTCCGTACTTGTTGCGGGCGCAATGTAGTGCAGCAGACTTGCTGAAAATTCGAACACCGCCTTTGCTGGCGTTGTAGGCAGCCAGGTCAGGATCCCCAATCAGCCCTTCTATGGACGACAAATTGATGATCGAACCACCGCCGCTTTGGCGCATAGCTTCGATCCCATACTTCGTTCCTAGAAAGACGCCGTCCAGATTCACACTTTGTGTTTTGCGCCAGTCGTCCAGCGTGGTTTCCTCAACGTTGGCTAGAAAGCCGATGCCCGCATTGTTGACCAGGACGTCAAGACGGCCGAATTTGTCCAGCGTTGCTTGAATGGCGGCCTTCCATTCCTCTTCATTGCTGGCATCGTGGCGTACAAAGATCGCCTCACCTCCCTGAGCCACAATGCCGTCAGCCGTCTTCTGACCTTCTTCTACGTTGACATCGGTGACGACCACCTTAGCGCCTTCACGGGCCAGCATTTCGGCCGTTGCCTTGCCCAGCCCTAATGCCCCCCCTGTAACCAGCGCGACCTTATCTGCAACACGTCCCATATAAACCTCCGGAATGACATGCACCGCCGACACATTTGCCGACGCAGCAAAACAAAATAATTAGTTACACCTTATCACGTTTTCCTATGTACTGTTTTGACGAAAGTCCATGAGTGAGGCCGGCTCGGGACCCCATCATGCGCATGATAACCAGATTGGATTTCAACAGAAATCGCGATCGTACCTAAAGGGGGCGAGAGAGATAGTCGGGTTGCAGCCTGATATAACCTCTGCAGTCAACCGCGCAGTGGCAGCGGCCATGGTCCAGCCCATAGCGCCGTGCCCGCAATTTAAGAATAGGCCGACATGCATCCCTGCACCCAGATAAGGTAGACCGTCGGGAGTCATCGGGCGTTGACCCACCCAACGCTCGCCCTGCAGGCCACGGATGTCTGGACACAAGTTCTGAGCGAAGGACTCCAAGGCTGAAAATCTTCTTCGCTCGAGCGTCGCGTTGGGGTAGCCGACGTCGGCGAAACCGGTAAAGCGCATACGATCTTCACCAAAAGGAGACCAGGCGATCTTGTCAGATAGCGACACGCCACCATGATGCGGCCGACTTCCCCGGATGCCCTGGTAGCTCAGCGAGTATCCGCTTACGGGATGAATCATCAGGTCATAGCCCAGTGGACGTAATAAGGTTTTAGCATCGATGCCTGCAGCCACGACGCAGGCATCGAAGGACTCAGATTCGCCTGCTGCAACTACGCCGGTGAACTGAGCGCCACGTACTAAGAGCTTTTCCACGTGCGTATTCCATTTGAATACGACACCTCGTAACTCAGCTTGGCGTGCTGCCTCCGTTGCATACAGTCGTGCATCGCCGTAAGCGTCCATCGGACAGTACATACCCGTTTCGAAACGGTCACACTCGCTCCTGCTCAATGCCGGCTCGAGGCCCCGCAGCGCGGTGCGATCCAATATCTGAAAAACTTCGTCTGCTTCTTCCAGAAGTTCCAATTCGGCCGCAGACGGCGCTTCTCCTTGTTTGTACAGATAGAGTAGACCATCGCGAGCGCCGGCATAGGAAGCGAGCGCAATATCCTGCGTACTGAAATGGATCTTGCGGGATAATTGCGCCAACTGCAAGGCATAGCGAGAATTTCGTTTCCAGTTCTCTGGTGTCGACTGGGTGACAAATGCGCGCAGCCATTTAAACAGAGCCACACTGTATGGCGCGCCTATACGCGGCCTATCCTGCCCCTTGATGTATGCGCAAGCTAACGCTGACACAATACCGGGCTCTGCCCAGCTAAAGCAGTGTCCAGGCGACAATAACCCGGCATTCGCACGACTTGCCTGGCTGGCGGGACGAGCTGCGGCATCCATAACCGTCACCTGATGTCCCTGCCTGATCAATTCTATTGCGGTACATATGCCGACAATCCCGGCACCGACAACGACAACACGCATGTGACCTACCAAGTGCTCATACGAGCCTGCTGCAATTGGGCAAGCATTTGTTCCAAGCGCTCCTGATCTTCACTATTTATCAGATTCTCAATCTCAACAAGCGAGCGTCGGAAATCAGCCAGCGAACGGGAAATCTCCGCCCGATTGGCATAAAAAATATCACGCCACATCCGGGAGTTCCGACCGGCATGATGCGTCATGTCCCTGAAGGCATTGCCGGCAAAGGCGTTCAGCGTATCTGGACACATCCCACGATCATGAATATGGTGCATCAAGGTAAAGGCGAGCACATGCGGCATGTGGCTCAAATCCGCATACATGGCGTCGTGCTCCTGGGCGGACATTGTCAGAGTGTTAAAACCGATCTTGCGCCACATGCGTGCGACACGTCGCAGAACTTCCGTATCGACTTCCTGTTCCGGCGTCATAATCATCGGGCGTCCTTCCATCAAGCCGGCATCTGCATGCTCCGGCCCAGCCTGAACATGGCCGGCAATGGGATGGCACGGGACGACACGCGACTTTAGGTTCGCCGGCAGCAACTGCGCGCATTGCTGCGTGAAGGCCTGCTTCACGCTTCCCGTATCGACGATGACGGCTTCGGGGCGCGCGCTACGTCCCAGCTCAACCACCAGTTGCTCAGTGCGACCTACAGGCACAGCAAGAACGATGAGGTCGGCATTTGCGAGCGCCGTATCCAGACTCGTTACCGTTGCCTCAATCAAGCCTCGTTGCAACGCAATGTGTGCGTGTGCGGTGTTCGCATCGTACCCCACGACTTGGCTCGATACCCGGTGGCGAATCAGCCCATGGCCTATCGACCCACCAATCAGCCCGCATCCAATGATGAGCGCACAATCAAAGACGCTGGTATCTGGTGGCAACGAAGTCTCGCGTGTCATGCAGGCACTCCAAGGCGCAGGCTCAATGTCCCGAAAGATCGGCAACGAATGCGCGGGCACGCGGGTGACGCGGATTAGCAAAGAAGACATCGGGCACACTGTCTTCTTCTATGCGACCAGCATCCATGAATAAGATACGGTCTGCCACTTCGCGCGCAAAGCCCATTTCGTGTGTGACACACACCATGGTCATACCGCCCTTCGCCAGCTGTTTCATTACCTGCAGCACTTCACCCACCATCTCGGGATCGAGCGCGCTGGTGGGCTCGTCAAAGAGCATGATGGGCGGCTCCATTGCCAGAGCGCGGGCAATGGCCACCCGTTGCTGCTGGCCACCGGAAAGCTGTTGCGGGTAAGCCTGCGCCTTGTGTTCCAGCCCGACTCGCTCCAGAAGTTGCAGCCCTAGCGCACGTGCCTGAGCTTTGCTTTTCCCCGCAACCTTAATAGGCGCACAGCAGATGTTGTCCAGCACGTTCAGATGAGGGAACAAATTGAACTGCTGGAAGACAAAACCGATTTTTTGCCGGAACCGATTGACGTTCAGCTTTGGATCGTAAATGTCCGTGCCATCAACCAAAATCCGCCCTTCTTGAATATTTTCCAGCCTATTGATGGTACGCAGGAATGTTGATTTTCCTGACCCTGAAGGTCCACACACCACCACCACCTCACCCTGTGGAATGACAACATCGATATCGATTAAGGCGTGGTCGGGCCCGTACCATTTATTGACTTTCGTAAATCTGATCACGGTGAACTCGAGAAGGTGTAATGGACTGTCCTTGCCTGCGCTTCGCAATTCTGCGTTCCAATACGTGTGCAATAAAAGTCACGGTGGAACAGACCAGGAAATACGTTAGAGCCAGGATGGCAAACACTTCGAAAGGCTTGGTAAGCAGCTCACTGTTCAGTCGATTCGCGGCAGATGTCAGCTCGTGAACGCTGATGACATAGCCCAGCGAGGTTTCCTTGATGAGTGATGCGAACTGGCTAACAATGCTGGGCAACATGTTGTAGATCGCTTGGGGCAACACAATGTAGATCATCGTTTTGGCTCGTCCGAACCCAAGCGCACGAGCAGCTTCTGCTTGGCCTGGCGGCAGGGCCACAATGCCGGCCCGCACCACCTCTGACAAATACGCCGCCTCATAGATGACCAAAGAGCACAACAAGGTAACAAAGGGATTGACCGTATTGCCAATCAGCAGCGGCAGCAGAAAGTAACTCCAGAAGATGAGCATGAGCAGCGGCGTACCCCTGACCACATACACGATTGTGGTGGCAAGGTAATAAACCGGTGGAAATTTGGATAGCCGCCCCAGCGCGAGCAAAATGCTTAGAGGAAAGGAAATACACAGCCCTAGAATCGACAGTACCAGTGTCAGGGCAAGGCCACCAAGCGGGCCCTGTGGGAAGGTTCCCAGCAGCAACAGCTGATAATGATTTTGAATGATGTCCCACATGGCTCAGCCGCCTCTGAACTGCAAGCGGCGAGCGATGTGTTCACCGATCAGCATGATGCACAACGAACCACCGATATAAAACAGGGTGGCGGTCGCGTAGGTGGGAAAGGTCAGAAAGGTGGCGTTCTCGATCTCTTTTGTGACGTAGGTCAGCTCGGCGACCCCGATGGCCATCGCCATGCTGGTGTTCTTGAACAGCACCACCGTATTGTTTACCAAAGCCGGCAATGCGGCCCTGAAGGCCTGCGGCAAAATGATATGCACCATCGATGACACGCTGCCAAAACCCAACGCGCGGGACGCCTCATTCTGGCCCGTAGGCACAGCGCGTATCCCACTACGGATGTCTTCCGTGAAATAGGCAGAAGAACACAATCCGATGGCAATCGCAGCGAAGATCACCTCGCCGCCATGATCCAAAGCCAAATCCTGCCAGGCTAACGGCAGAAGATTCGATATGCCGAAATACCAGAGAAGAACGTGAACCAGCATCGGCACATTGCGATGGTAGGCCACGTACAGGGTGACGAAGCGCTGCAGCCACACTCCGCCCAAATTCCGCACCGCAGCCAATACTATGGCCACCACCATCGCCAGCATCCAGCTTGCCGATGCAAGCACCAGCGTGAACTGGATGCCTTTTATGAACTGCTGCCCGTAACCGCCCTCAATCAGCTCCAAGAATGCCATTGAGATGTAGCCCGACTCAGGTTACTGCGTGATGGGCTGTGTCTTGAATTCGCGTTCCATCTGGAAGATCGTGTCTTTACCCAGCCAGCGCTCGAAGATCTCCGCTGACTCGCCCGAGGCTTCCATTTTCGCCAGTGCTTCGTTCACGGCCGCTTTGAAAGCCGGCTCATTCTTACGCAAGCCAAGACCCCATGCCTCCTGACCCATGGGCGGCAAAATAACATTGACCTTGTGTTCGGGTGCCCGTGACATCCAGCGACGCAACAGCGTTTCCGACTGACCAAAGCCTTCCACCTTGCCTTGCACAAGTGCCATAAAAGCCGCCGGCGCATCATCGTAGCTGATGACTCTTGCGGTAGGCAGCGTTTCTTTCAACATGTTCAGAGTGCTGGAAGCCTTCACTGCACCCACGCGTTTACCGGCCAAGTCACCCAGCTGCTTGTAATCACTGTCAGCGCGTACACCCATCTTCTGAATACTCACGAAATAGGCGTCTGAATAATCAATTTGCTTGGCGCGTGCTTCGGTGTATCCCAGTACGGCAGCAAGAATATCCACTCGTCCCTGCGTCAGCTCGGGGATGCGCGCATCAAAGGAAATGACTTTGAGTTCAGGCTTAACGCCCAGTTGCTTCGCCACCCCTTTGCAGAAGTCGATGTCATAGCCCACCTGCTGCTGCGTAGTAGGGTCGGTGAAAGCGAACGGATCAAGATTGGTCATTACGCCGCAGACCAAGGTGCCTTTGGCCTTAACGTCTGCCAACTGGTCGGCACTGGCCGTGGTGGTTAGGGTGAACGCGGCGATAGAAAGTGCCCATTGCAATGCACGGATTTTCATGGTGTCTCCTCGAGCTGGTTCCGATGCCGCCGAATTTTTGCATCTTGGCAAACAATAATAAAGCGATAAATTCAGATAGTTTTATATGCAAAAATACGATCAAGTAGACCTGATAACGGAGACATCAAACTGATAACACTCAAGACCATGGCTGCGGTGCACGCCGTCGTAGATATGGGAAGCTATCGCGACGCCGCGGCAAAGCTGCGACTGGCGCAATCGGTTGTCTCCGCCCATGTGCAGAATTTCGAGCAGTGGTTTGACTACCCCATCTTCAAGGCCGGCCTGCGCGCACCTGTTCCGACGATGGAAGGCGAGGAAGCTCTACGCTGCTCTCGCAACGTGCTGCACAGGCATGAGCAGCTGGTGCAGTTTGCATGCAAGTCAGATGCAAGCCTCACTCTGAGACAGATCGAAGCTTTCTACTGGCTGGCCAACCTGGGCAGCGTCGTCCAGGCCGCAGACAAACTGAATATCACGCAAGCGGCGACATCACGGCGACTACAGGAATTTTCCGCACGCTGCCTGCTTCCTGTGTTTGCAACCTCACGGCAAAGTAGCGTGCTGACAAACTTCGGAACGCGCGTCCTGAAATATTGCGAGGCGGTAATGCATGCGTTTGGTGAACTCAGGGCACGCCGCTCCGATGCTCACACTCCCGAGACGGTGCTGCACATCGGCATTACCGAGCTGGTTGCTTTGACATGGTTTCCTGCTTTTGTGCGAGGACTGAAAGAAGCCCACCCCAGTATCGTCCTACATCCGGATGTGGATATCGCCACATCCCTGCAGGAAAAGCTACTTACCGGTCAACTAGATGCTGTCATCATCCCGCAACCGGCGCTGACCGTCGACATGACGCCCATAAAAATTGGCAGCACCGCGTTCGCATGGTTCTGTGCACCTGGAACATTCGGCACACGCAAACGCATAAGCCTATTTGCCCTGGCATCCAAACCCCTGTTGGTTCAGGGTCGGGCGTCGGGTATCACAATGATTGCCCAACAATTGTTCTCTCGTGCAGGCTTGGCGCCTCGGCAGGTGTTCGGCAGCAATAGCCTCGTCGCCCTGGCAGGTCTGATCGAATCAGGTATAGGGGTTAGTTGTTTACCGCGGTCTCTATTCAGTGACTTGGTCAAGCAAAAACGCCTGCAAATCATCGAATCAACGACGCCCCCCAAAGCCACGTATTACCTCGCCTTCGTGAATCGAAAACAAAGCAGCCTTTGTTCCGCCGTGGCCGTGATCGCAAAAAAGACCTGCCAGTTCTGAATCGCGGTTTTGCTTGAATCAGAAAACCGTATCCGCCACTTCTTGCCCTTCCAGGAATTCGCGAGCGTTGAGGTTGCTAACCTTCTTACCTGCAAACTGGCATTCGTTGTCGTAGCTGGTATGTCTGCAACCCTCCAGCAACGGGCACTTCTCGAACAGTTCGCTGACCCAGTCCACAAAGACCCGCACTTTGGCAGACAGGTGCCGGTTATGCAGATACACCACGGAAATAGGCAGCGGCGGCGGCGTCCATTCGGAAAGCACTTCACGAAGCTCGCCCGACTTGAGATACGGAGCCACCATATAACGCGGTGCCTGTATCATCCCGAAGCCCTTCACGCCGCACTGCACATAGGCTTCACCGTCGTTCACCGAAACCTTGCCTTTCACCTGCACGTCACGCGTCTCACCATCTACACGGAACGACCAGTCCAGGATGCGGCCGGTACGGTCAGAAAAATAATGTACGGCGTGATGATGTTCGAGCTCTTCGATCGTTTTGGGTTCGCCATACTGCTCAAGATAGTAGGGTGCTGCGCAAGTAATAGATTCGAAGGTTCCAATACGGCGCGCTACCAGGGTGGAGTCTTGCAGCTCGCCAACGCGAATCGCGCAATCCACCGCCTCACGCACCATATCTACGGGCTTGTCGCTCATGCCTATGGCCAATTCGATATCTGGGTAGCGTGTATGGAAATCACATAGCGCCGGAGTCAATATCAAGCGCCCTATCGACGCCTTCATCTCCACACGCAGTCGGCCGCGCGGGCGCCGGGTGACATCTCTAAGCGACGATTCAATGTCTTCCAGATCGGCAAGCAGCTGTGTGCAGCGCTCGTAATACGACGCGCCGTCGGGGGTAAGGCTGAGCCGCCGCGTAGTTCGGTTAAGCAAGCGCACACCCAGGCTGCGTTCCAATTTCTGCACGATCGTTGTGACAGTGGATCGCGGCATGCCCAAACTGTCAGCCGCCAGCGAAAAGCTGTCTGCCTCGACAACGCGGGTGAACACCTGCATGGCTTGGAAACGGTCCATAAGAGCTCCTGATTGTTCGCGGTGAGTGAATAGTGTTCACGCAAAAACAGTATTTAACTGCCACAGCAAAGAATCAATAATACTCCCGTAGCCCCCGCGAAAGTATGTCTGCAATCAGCGGTTACGCGGTGCAGCCCCTCCCCTGGGATCCGCGTGACTCCCATCAGCGAAGAAAGAGTTCCCCATGTCAGTCTTAACCTCCCGCTACGTGTTTGCCATTTCCGCTGGACTGCTTCTTGCCCTCGCAGCAGCCTTTTTTCATTTGCAGGCCGCTGAGGCGGAAGCGG
>JAJUGV010000018.1 GCA_029265795.1 Alcaligenaceae bacterium | reverse complement strand
TTCCTGTGCCAGGTCAGCCACTGAGCTGGCATAAAAATAACTGCGGTTGTATTGAGTCAAGGCAAAAAAGTTGGGGGTACCGACTCGGTACTCTACTGTATTGCGAGGCTCATCCACCAGGTTCACGATTCCCATGGGGTATTGCTGCCAGGTATCACTTTGACTGGTGGCAGTCGCCCGAGCACCGGCGACCTGGAGCGCTTGCCAGCTTAAGGTGGGTGTGAGGCCGCCGGTTACCAGGCGCTGTGCATCAGCAGGAGGAGTGACCGGCGCAAATACAGGAACGTTGGGTTGCCAGCCGTGCAGACGCAGGAAGCGGGCGACAGAGGCAATGGCATCACTGGTATTGCCGTGCAGATCGATCCGGCCGTCCAGGTCGCCGTCTGCTGCGTAGCGCATTAAGCTGCCGGGCATAAATTGCGGAAGCCCCATCGCTCCTGCAAATGAGCCGGTTACCTGGCGGGCATCAAGTTTCTTTTCGTAATCGAGTGCAATCAGGTCGGCAAGCTGATTGCGGAACATGTGTGCTCGTTCGGGTCGGCTTGCATCCGGATAGCGGAATCCCAGCGTGGTCAGGGCATCCAGTACACGAAAATCGCCAGTGTGGCGGCCATACAGCGTTTCTACCCCGATGATGGCGACTATGATGGACGATGGCACGCCGTAGGCCTGCTCGATACGGGCCAATTCGTCAGCGTGCTCGCGCCAGAACTGTTGACCGTCGCGAATGCGTATGGGTTCTACGAAGCGGTTCCGATAAGTGACCCAGCTACGCCGTATCCGCGTTGGGGACGGTGCCATCAACCTGGCCGCTGTGGCGTTGTAACGGGCTTCAAGCAGAAGACCCCGAACATGCTCTAGCGGTACTTGCCTGAGAGCCGCGACCTCCTCTGCGAAGGATTCAATTTCTGGTGCGAGCGAACCGTCGCTTGTGAAAAAGGGTCGACTACCCGGTTCGGAGCTTCCTGCCTGAATTTCGGGCTGGGCAGGCGGTGGCGCGAGATTGGCGCGGGGCACTGCCCCGGGTTGAGCCGATGACGTTGGCAGGCCTGTCGGGGAAATGGATTGTACGGCCGTGGCAGGGGTGGCGGATGGCAGCGGCTCGAGTGCCTGCTGGCTTGCACAAGCCGTGGTCAGAATGGCAGGAAGGATGGCTTGCAAAATGCGGGGACGTCTGAACATAATCGACCTTTATGGAGACACTATACATCACCAGCCCGGCGTGCCGGCGGCATGAAATGGGAAGCTGGCATCCCGAATGCCCGGAGCGGATTGATGCCATCAATGACCAGCTGCTTTCAAACGGCATATTGGACCTTCTTGATATTGACGATCACCCGCGTCCCGCCACTGAGGCTGAAATTCTACGCGTTCATACGCAGGCGCATCTGGAACATTTGAAGTCACTGTCTCCGGCATCGGGTTACGCCGCCATCGACGGCGATACCTCCATGAACCCGCACACTTTACAGGCGGCATTCGAAGCGGCGGGTGCAGGCATCGCGGCGGTTGACGCCGTCATGGCGGGCTCCGCGGCCACGGCCTTCTGCAATGTGCGGCCACCCGGTCACCATGCCGAGGCGGCTCGAGCCATGGGCTTTTGCTTCTTCAACAATGTTGCTGTGGCAGCGGCTCACGCACTACAACACCACAGCCTGTCACGCGTAGCGATCGTCGATTTCGACGTGCACCATGGCAATGGCACAGAAGACATCTTCTTCGATGAGCCGCGTGTCATGATGTGCAGTTTCTTCCAGCATCCTTTCTACCCCAATATCCATCGCACAGAAGAACGCGCCAACATGCTCAACGTTCCGGTCGACGCCTATACCACCGGCTTCGATCTGCGTCAGATTGTCAGCGATATCTGGGTACCCCGACTCGCCGAATTTCAGCCGGAACTCATCCTGGTATCCGCCGGCTTCGATGCACATCGCGAAGATGAAATGGGGCAGCTGGGCATGGTAGAAAACGATTACGCCTGGATTACCGACCAGCTCGTGAGTCTTGCCGGACGTTATTCGCAGGGCCGAATTGTCAGCATGCTCGAAGGTGGCTACAACTTGTCCGCTCTGGGCCGCAGCGTAGCGGCCCATATCAGATCATTGTTGAAGTTGTAGAATGGAAGTCTTTTGCAAAATTACAAAGCAGGTACGGGTGGCCGCCATATACTGGCGCGACGCGGAATCTGTGTGCCAGTTATCTATTGCTTTTCAAAAATATCCTCGGAGGATGCTCGATGAAGGTGTTAGTGCCTGTCAAGCGCGTCGTTGACTACAACGTCAAGGTGCGCGTGAAATCAGACCAAAGCGGCGTGGACATCGCCAATGTGAAGATGTCCATGAATCCGTTCGATGAAATTGCCGTCGAAGAAGCCACCCGTCTGAAAGAAAAGGGAGTGGTGACCGAAGTGGTGGCTGTTTCCTGCGGTGTTACACAGTCGCAGGAAACCTTGCGTACGGCCATGGCTATTGGCGCCGATCGGGGCATCCTCGCACAGACCGACGTTGAGTTGCAGCCACTGGCAGTCGCCAAGTTGCTCAAGGCGGTCGTCGAGAAAGAGCAGCCTCAATTGGTCATTCTCGGCAAACAGGCGATCGACGACGACGCCAACCAGACTGGGCAAATGCTGGCTGCAATGCTGGATTGGCCCCAGGCCACGTTTGCCAGCAAGGTGGAAGTTGAGGGCGAAAAGGTCAAGGTCACACGCGAGGTCGACGGCGGTCTGGAGACCATCGAATTGACACTGCCGGCCATTGTTACGACCGACCTTCGCCTGAACGAGCCGCGCTACGTCACGCTGCCCAACATCATGAAGGCCAAGAAAAAGCCGCTGGACACGTTTACTCCCGAAGACCTCGGCGTGGATGTCACGCCCCGTCTTAAGACGCTGAAGGTCGTTGAGCCGGCCACCCGCAAGGCGGGCATCATGGTGCCGGATGTGGCCACGTTGGTGGACAAACTCAAGAATGAAGCGAAGGTGGTTTGATCATGACGAATCTGGTTATTGCTGAACACGACAACGCCCAGCTCAAGGCCGCTACGCTTAGCGCAGTAGCCGCCGCTGCAGCCATCGGTGGCGAGGTTCATATTCTGGTGGCCGGTAATGGTGCCCAGGCCGTAGCAGAGCAGGCTTCCAAAGTAGCCGGCGTATCCAAAGTGATTCATGCCGACGGCCCTGCGCTCGAACACGGTCTGGCGGAAAACGTGGCGGCTCAGGTGTTGGCGGTGGCGTCCGATTACAGCCACATCTTGTTCCCGGCTACTGCTGCCGGCAAGAACGTGGCTCCGCGCGTCGCGGCCAAGCTCGATGTGGCGCAGATCTCCGATATCGTTGCTGTTGAGTCTGCAGATACCTTCCAACGTCCCATCTACGCCGGCAACGCGATTGCGACCGTACAGTCTTCCGACAACGTGAAGGTCATCACCGTACGCACCACTGCGTTCGATCCGGCGGCGGCTGAAGGCGGAAGCGCGGCAGTTGAAACCGCCGCTGCAGTCGCTGACTCGGGCAAGTCCTCGTTCGTGGGTCGCGAATTCGCAAAGAGCGACCGTCCAGAGCTGGCGGGTGCTTCGGTGGTGGTTTCCGGTGGGCGCGGTCTGGGAAGCGCCGAGAACTTCAAGTTGCTCGATGCCCTGGCTGACAAACTGGGTGCCGCTGTCGGTGCTTCACGTGCGGCAGTGGATGCCGGCTATGCACCCAACGACTGGCAGGTGGGTCAGACAGGCAAGATCGTGGCTCCTCAGCTATACATCGCTGTGGGCATTTCGGGCGCCATTCAGCACCTGGCGGGTATGAAAGACTCCAAGGTCATCGTCGCCATCAACAAAGACGCCGAAGCGCCGATTTTTGGAGTGGCAGATTACGGCCTGGTTGCCGACCTGTTCACCGCCGTGCCTGAGCTTACCGAAGCCCTGTAATCACAGTATTCGGGCTTCATACCCGATAACACCCCGCAAACCGGTTAGCAATCCGGTTGCGGGGTGTTTGCATTTCTGGACGTCCGGGGCGGGCTAACTTTGTTGCGCTGCGGTAGTATCATGCCAGGAGAGATAACTACATCCCAATAAAAACAGATCATGGTCCCAAGCCCAGGAACGAGGGGGGACAAGCGAGGCATCATGACGTATCAAGCACCAATCGAAGACATTCGTTTTGTATTCACGGAGTTGGCGGATCTCGAAGGCGTTCTTTCTTTGCCTGCCCACGAGGATCTCGATGCCGAAACCATAGACGCCGTGCTGCAGGAAAACGCACGCTTTGTAGAAGAAGTCGTGGCTCCGCTCAACCGCGTCGGGGACTTGCAGCCGGCGCGCTGGGAAGACGGCCGGGTGAGAACGACGCCCGGCTTCAAGGAAGCTTTCCAGGAATTTACGCAGGGCGGCTGGCAAGGGCTACAGCACGATCCTCAATGGGGCGGGCAAGGTCTGCCACGGCTATTGAGTGCGGCGGCAAGCGAAACGCTGAATGCAGCCAATTTGTCTTTCGCCCTGTGTCCTCTGCTGACGGATGGAGTGATCGAGGCCCTGTCCACGGCGGGTACCCAGGAGCAGCGAGAACGCTTCATTCCCCCGTTGTTGGAAGGACGCTGGACCGGAACGATGAACCTGACGGAACCGCAGGCGGGTTCCGATTTGGCGCTTCTGTCAACGCGGGCGCAGCGGCAAGAAGATGGCAGTTACCGGCTGTACGGTCAGAAGATCTTCATCACCTTCGGTGAGCATGATATGGCCGAGAACATCATTCATCTAGTGTTGGCGCGCACACCGGACGCCCCCAAAGGGGTCAAGGGCATTTCCCTGTTTATTGTGCCCAAATTCTTGGTGAATGATGACGGCTCAGTGGGCGCGCGTAACGATGTATGGTGTGCGTCACTGGAACATAAACTCGGCATACATGGCAGCCCCACCGCCGTATTGCTTTACGGAGCGGGCAACGGCGAGGTCGGTGAAGGCGCAATCGGTTATCTGGTAGGCGAGGAAAACCGCGGCCTGGAATACATGTTCATCATGATGAATGCCGCACGCTATGCAGTAGGTATGCAGGGTGTGGCACTGAGTGAGCGGGCATTGCAGCAGGCAGAGGCCTACGCGGCCGAAAGGTTACAGGGGCAAACACCCGGCGGGTCGGCAGGGCCGGTTTCCATCAATCAACATCCCGATGTGCAACGCATGTTGCTGACGATGCGGGCTCTTACCGAAGGCACGCGTGCTACCGCGCTGTACGCCGCCGGGCTTGCCGACAAGGCAAATGGCCACCCCGATGAGGCCGAGCGGGCCCGCAGCAAGGCGGCTTATGAATATTTAGTGCCCGTCGTCAAGGCGTTTTCTACCGAAGCAGCGGTAGAGGTCACATCGCTGGGCGTGCAGGTGCATGGGGGGATGGGGTACATCGAGGAAACCGGGGCCGCACAACTATACCGGGACGCCCGAATTCTGCCCATTTACGAAGGTACCACGGCGATTCAGGCCAATGATTTCCTGAGCCGTAAGGTGTCGCGTGACGGCGGTGGCGTGGCCTTGGCAATGGCTGCACAAATGCGCCAGACCATCGCCGAGCTGGGAGTGGCGTCGGCTTCGGGCGAGCATGCCGAAGCTTTAGCACTGATAAGACAGCGCCTTGATTCTGCAGTGAGTGCCTACGAAGAAGCCGTTACACACGTCTTGCAGAACGTGCGCCAGGACCCCCGTGGCGTGTTCATGGGGAGTGTGCCTCTGCTGATGCTGGCGGGGGTCGTACATGGTGGCTGGCACTTGGCTCGTGCGGCATTGGCGGTGTGCCGGCGAGGGCAGGGCGCTGAGGAGTTCTATCGGCGTAAGATCAGCACCGCAGTATTTTATGCGGCACATTTGTTGCCCCGCGCTTCGGCGTGGCGCGATGGTATTGTGGCCGGCGGTATCAGCGCTGACTATGCGGCTTCCCTATATGAGGAATAAGCATATCTTCAAAGATTATTTGTGCGGTTCCTTATAAAGGCGCAGAATAGGGCGGGAACGGGTAGCGCGAAGCTGCTGCCTTCCTCAACACTTCTTGCTGGCCAACTGACCAAAGGAATCTCATGACTACACTCCGCTTGGGAGATACGGCTCCCGACTTCGAGCAGGACTCCACCGCAGGCCGCATCCGTTTCCATGAATACCTGGGCGATAGTTGGGGTGTGCTGTTTTCCCATCCCGCCGATTTCACGCCGGTCTGCACAACAGAGCTTGGCTATACGGCCATAGTTTCCGGCGAATTCGAGAAACGCAATGTGAAGGTCATTGCCGTGTCAGTTGACGACAATGAATCGCACAAGAAATGGGTGGAGGACATCAACGATACCCAGAACACCGAGGTGAATTTCCCCATCTTGGCAGACCCGGATCGTAAGGTCGCGACGCTCTACGACATGATCCACCCCAACGCAAGTACCACGGCAACGGTGCGCTCGGTGTTCGTAATCGATCCGGCTAAAAAGATCCGCATGATACTGACGTATCCAGCCAGTACCGGCAGAAACTTCAACGAGATACTGCGTGTGATTGATTCGCTTCAGCTCACCGATAGTCATAGTGTTGCGACACCGGTCAATTGGGAGCAGGGCGACGACGTCATCATTGTGCCCAGCCTCCAAGACGAGGAAATCATCAAACAGAAGTTTCCAAAAGGCTACAAGGCGGTGCGGCCTTATCTTCGGATTACGCCGCAGCCGGATCGATAACCCATTGCAGCTTTTCCATCAGTTAGATCGTTAACCGAATTCGCTGGTACGTGTGTGATACGCCCCGCTGTCGCGGGGCGTTGTTGCGTATTGGCTGCGCCGATTATCGTTTGAGCTTTGCTAGGCTTGCTGTAAGCACTGGTTTTATATACAGTTATAACTACTGTATGAAAAACCAGGGGTCCGTCATGTTTCCTAGCAAAGGTGAATCTCCGTTCAAATGGCCGTTTCCACCGCGCCCGAAGGCGAGCGGCACTGTGGTGGCTCGGCGAACTCGCTCGCGGCGCGGCGGGTCTTTCGGGCTCAGCCGCAAGGCAATGCTGGCTGATATCGTCTTGGTTCTGTGCTGGGGCGCCAGCATTCCCGGTTTAATGTGGTTGGGGGCCGCAGGCGGTTTTTAGTAAACGATCGCCGAACATGCGCCGCCTGCTGCGCTTCAGTATCGTGCCGCTTCCACAGGGCGCTGTTTGTTGCTACAATAGCGGGCTTACTCTCATCCTCTGGCAAAGCCAAAAAAATATCTATCCGGCTTTATCAAGATGAATTTTGGAGTTCTACCGTGAATCTTATACAAACCCTTGAGCAGGAAGAAATTGCTCGCCTTACCGAAGGCAAGACAATTCCTGAATTTGGCGCCGGCGACACCGTCGTTGTGAACGTCAACGTTGTGGAAGGTACCCGTAAGCGTGTGCAGGCATACGAAGGTGTAGTCATTGCCCGCCGTAACCGTGGCCTGAACTCTTCCTTCATCGTTCGCAAGATCTCTTCCGGCGAAGCCGTTGAGCGTACCTTCCAGCTGTATTCGCCTCAGATTGCCAGCATCGAAGTCAAGCGCCGTGGTGATGTCCGCCGTGCTAAACTGTACTATCTGCGCAACCGTTCTGGCAAAGCTGCCCGCATCAAGGAAAAGCTGGTTCGTTCCAGCAAAAAGACTGCCGCATAAGTATATATCGCGTATATATACTGGTTCAGTTTCAACAAAGGCACCCAGAATCGGGTGCCTTTGTTTTATGGCTGGAAAGCCGGGCGTGGCAGGGCGAGTGGCCGAACACGGTTGCCGGCCACGATGTATGCGGCTTCAATGGGTGTTATGGATCCTGTCCTTCCTATCGTTCGACCCAAGCATGTGTCGGGTTTTGATCCTACGGCACAACCCATAGTGCCGGTGCCTGATTTACCGCCGCTGGCCGGTACAACACTACAGCTTTCTTTTATACGCGAAGCGTTCGCGCGGCAGGTTTCCTGGCAGGTCGAACCTCTGTTCACCCATTATTTTGACCTCGATACGAGCGCGCGCAGCGATATCAAGCCTGCCGCCGTGTGCATCCCGCTGCTGGAACGGCCTAGCGGGCTGCATGTGCTCTTCACGCGTCGCTCTGCCAATCTTTACAGCCATGCGGGGCAAATATGTTTCCCCGGGGGCAGAATCGAGGCCGGGGACGCCGACTACGCTCAGGCCGCATTACGGGAAACCTGGGAAGAGGTGGGTATTGAGCCGCGCTTTATCGAACTGATCGGTAGCCAACCCAGTTTTCTTACGTCTACGCTCTATACGATGAAACCGGTGATCGGGATCGTCCGACCCGGTTATACGTTGAAGCCCGATCGCAGCGAAGTCGACGAGGTGTTCGAGGTCCCCATGGAAGCGTTGCTGGATCCCGCACAGCACCGGCTGCATGAGATCCGCCCAGAAGACGGGGGGCCGCGCTATTTCTTTTCAGTGAGCTGGGGCGGTTATTTCATCTGGGGCGCCACCGCGGCCCTGATACGCAATCTTTATCACTATCTTGCGGCGGCGGAAGCTGCCGGCGTCGCCACCAAATAATCAATAAGTGTTACGCGCTTCATTCTCGGCCAGCAGGCGGGTATAGAGCGCGTGGCGATCGGGCGAGATCTCGCCGCGTTTCAGGGCTGCAAGCACACCACATCCGGGCTCGTGTCGGTGAGTGCAATTGTAAAAACGACAGTCTTCGGTGGGTTTGTGAAATTCTGGAAACCCGCGCACGATGTCTTCGGGTTCCAGATGATAGAGGCCGAAGGCCTGGAATCCGGGGGAGTCGATTAAGTCCCCACCTTCGGGCACACGGTATAAGCGGGTGGTTGTGGTCGTGTGCCGGCCGGCACCCAAAGCTTGGGAGTGTTCCTGCGTTGCGGCGCCCGCCCCCGGCACTAAAGCGTTTAGCAGAGTGGATTTTCCCATGGCGCTTTGGCCCAGCAGCAGGCTGCAATGGCCCTTCAATAAGGGCAGTAGTGCGCGTCGGGTGGCCTCGCTATCGGTGGCATTTGTTTCTACCAGCGGTACGCCCAGCCGGCGCAGTGGTTCGAGACGCTGTCGCGCGACCTCGACGCCGGGCAGGTCAGCTTTGTTCAACACGATGATAGGTTCGATCCCTGCCGTCCAGGCGCCCACCAGTGCCCTGCCTGCCAAGTCATCGGAGAACATCGGTTCGGGCGCAACCACTATCAGCAGACGGTCCACATTGGCGGCAAATTGCTTGCTGCGCAGCTCGTCTGAACGGTAAAGCAGGTTACGGCGCTCTAATATGCGTTCGATGCTGCCTTCTTCGCCCTGGAGATTGACGACAACATAGTCGCCCACCGCTGCATCGCTGCGCTTGCCACGTGGGTAGCACTGCCGAAGGCTGCCGTCTTCGAGCTCCACCATATAGTGACGACCATGTGCAGAAACGACGCGGCCCCGCACGCTCGTGTTGGCGTCACGTGAGGGCATCGCGCTATGTTCAGGGTGTGACATGTTGCAGGTGCTCTATGCGTTGAGTGGCCGGTGGGTGACTGTCGTAAAACGCTGAGTGTACGGGATCAGGAGTCAGGGTGGCCGCATTATCATCGTAAAGCTTCACTAATGCGGAGATCAGGGCCTCGCTGGAGGCCTGATCGGCCGCATAGCGATCGGCCTCATATTCGTCGCGCCGTGATAGCCACGCCATCAATGGCGTGATCCAGAATGTAAATACGGGTACGGTCAGGAAGAACAGAATGAGTGCCAATGCGTCGTTGGGGCGACCGAACTGGGGAGTGACGCCGAGGCCTTCATAGAACCACATTTGGTTGGAAAGCCAAGCAAGCAGCAGGAAGAACACTAGCGCCAGCCCGAAAGACAGCACCATTCGGCGCAGGATATGGCGGTGTTTGAAGTGGCCCAGCTCATGGGCGAGCACCGCTTCGATCTCGTCAGCATTCAGGCGCGAAAGCAGTGTGTCAAAGAACACGATGCGACGCGCCTTACCGAACCCTGTGAAATAGGCGTTCCCGTGAGCGGAGCGTTTGGAACCGTCCATCACGAACAAACCCTCGACGGAAAACCCGCAGCGCTTCAGCAGGCCCTCGATACGCTCAGCAATGTCCGGATTGTCTAACGGTGTGAACTTGTTGAACAGCGGTGCAATAAAGGTCGGGAAGAGCCAGATCAACAGGACGTTGAACAGCACCCAGATCCCCCAGGCCCACCAAGCCCAAGCCGTTCCTGTATTGCCCATAATCCACAGCACTGCAGCAGCCAGCGGCGTGCCGAAAAGCAGAGACAAAAGCAGGGTCTTGATGCAGTCAATTACAAATAAACGGGGTGTGATTCGATTGAATCCAAACCGTTGCTCCAGACGGAACTTGTTGTAAATGGCAAAGGGCAGGCCGATTACGCCCATGATTGCAAATACCGCAGCAATCAGTGCGAGCTGGCGCAGCATCTCGTTTTCAATCAGATAACCAAGTTGGAGGTCAAGAAACTGCAAGCCACCCAACAAAGTGAATCCCAGAAGAACCACGGCTTCCACCAGTCGCTCCACCATCATCAACTGTGTTTTGGCCATGGTGTAATCGGCCGCCCGCCTGTGGCTGTACAGACCGATGCGAGGAGCGAACGCGTCGGGCACGTGATCGCGATGCGCGCGCACATGACGTATCTGCCGGTTCGCCAGCCAAAAGCGCAGCAAGATGTCGGTAAGTAGAAAGGCAACGAACAGCAAAGTGAACATATGGGCAGCTTATGAGAGAATCTCTTTTTTCATTTGGGGTCTCAGTTCATGCTGCAGAGACCCATGCTTAAGGATTATATGGTGGCGAAAGATCAGCGCCTCGTCTGGATAGACATGGAAATGACGGGGCTGGACCCAGAAAAAGAACGCATCATCGAATTGGCCGCGGTAGTTACGGAGCCCGACCTCACTTTGGTGGCGGAGGGGCCGGCCTTGGTTATCCATCAATCTGATGCCCTGTTGGCCGCGATGGACAAATGGAATCAGTCCACTCACGGCCGAAGTGGGCTGATCGACAAGGTGAAGGCGTCCACTCTTACCGAAAGCGAGGCCGAAGAGCAGATGCTGGAATTCCTTTCGCGGCATGTTCCGGCCGGCAAATCTCCCATGTGCGGAAACACCATCGGCCAAGATCGGCGCTTTATGGTGAAGTACATGCCGCGACTGGAAGCCTTCTTCCATTATCGCAACCTGGACGTAAGCACCCTGAAGGAGCTGGCTTTGCGATGGAAACCCGAGGTGTATCGCAGCTTCGCGAAGCAGAGCCGCCACGAGGCGATGGCCGATATCTATGAGTCCATCGCAGAACTGAAGCATTATCGCGAGCATTTCATACGACTTTAGAACGCCCGGGTGAGGTTTGCTGAGCATCGTGGCTGATGCTCGGCCCGCGCATTACTGAGATCCGACACGCCAACAGACCAGTATGGCATCAAAATACGATACATATTTTTGATTGACATCAAGAATATTGTATTAAATAATAGAACTACAAGACGGCATGCGAAGCCGCCTCAGTAAAGTCAGGAGACACACTATGTACGCCCAGATGGTCGAGACCGGCGTCAAGTCGGTTCGCGACACAGAGCAACTATCCGGTCAAGAGCGCACGTTTCAGCAGCGCATTGATGCAGGCATTCGTATCGAGCCCAAGGATTGGATGCCCGAGGCCTACCGCAAGACGCTTATCCGCCAGATTTCCCAGCATGCTCATTCAGAAGTGGTAGGCATGCTGCCCGAAGGCAATTGGATCACCCGCGCGCCCAGCCTCAAGCGCAAGGCCATTTTGCTGGCCAAGGTGCAGGACGAAGCGGGGCACGGTTTGTATCTTTACAGCGCGGCCGAAACGCTGGGGGTGTCACGCGATGAACTCATCGATGCGCTGCACGCCGGCAAGGCCAAATATTCCAGCATCTTCAATTACCCCACACTGACCTGGGCCGATATCGGCATGATCGGCTGGCTGGTCGACGGCGCGGCCATCATTAACCAGATTCCACTGTGCCGCTGTTCATACGGGCCTTACGCGCGTGCAATGGTGCGCGTATGCAAGGAGGAATCCTTCCATCAGCGTCAGGGGTACGACCTGCTCATTCAGTTGTGTCGCAAAGGCACTGACGAGCAGAAAGCGATGGCGCAGGAAGCGCTTAATCGCTGGTGGTGGCCGGCCCTGATGATGTTTGGTCCGCCAGATCACGACTCCCCGAACAGCGCGCAGTCCATGCAATGGCGCATCAAGCTGTTTTCGAACGACGAGCTGCGTCAGAAGTTCGTCGACCAGACAGTGCCGCAGGCTGAATACCTCGGCCTCACTCTGCCGGATCCCGATCTCAAGTGGAATGAAGAGCGCGGTCACTACGATTTCGGCGAAATCAACTGGGACGAGTTCTACGAGGTCCTTAAGGGTAATGGGCCTTGCAATCGTGAACGCCTGCGCACCCGTGTACAGGCCCACGAAGAAGGCGCGTGGGTGCGTGAGGCTATGGCAGCCTACGCCGAAAAGCAAGAGCGCCGCGCCGCTGCCTGAAGGCACACCTTCGCCGAGCTGTTTGCGCTCTTGCGCATCATCAATAAGGAATTCGTATCATGAGCCGTTCCACATGGCCCCTGTGGGAAGTATTCGTCCGTAGCCAGCATGGTTTGGCGCACAAACATGTAGGCAGCCTGCATGCGCCGGATGCTGAAATGGCCATCAACAATGCGCGGGACGTCTATACCCGGCGCAATGAAGGCGTCAGCATTTGGGTGGTGAAGGCGGCCGACATCGTCGCTAGCAGCCCCTCAGACAAAGAACCGTTGTTCGACCCAGCCAGCAGCAAAGTTTATCGGCATCCCACTTTCTTCCCGATGCCCGATGAAATCAAACATATGTAAGGAATGCAGATGAACGACGCAATGTTCCAATATCTGCTGCGCCTGGGCGACACAACACTGGTGTTATCGCAACG
Source organism: Alcaligenaceae bacterium (assembly GCA_029265795.1). GTDB lineage: Bacteria > Pseudomonadota > Gammaproteobacteria > Burkholderiales > Burkholderiaceae_B > Yanghanlia. The sequence continues at coordinate 27,850 of JAJUGV010000018.1, read as the reverse complement.
CCTCAGTGAATGGACAGGTCATGGCCCGGTGCTCGAAGAAGAGATGGCAGTAGCCAATACGGCGCTCGATCTGCTCGGCCAGGCGCGGATGTGGTTGACGTTGGCGGGCGAAGTTGAGGGCAAGGGGCGCGATGAAGATGCGCTGGCCTATCTGCGCGATGCGCCCGAATATCGCAACTATCTGCTGGTTGAGCGTGTTAACGGGCACTACGGAGACACGGTCGCAAGGCAGTTCGTCTTCGATATTTGGCATTACCTGCTGCTTAAACGCCTGCAATCTTCCAGCGACGAGCGTGTGGCTGCCATTGCCGCCAAGGCAATCAAAGAGGTCGCCTATCACGCGCGCCGTTCCAGCGATGTGCTGGTGCGTCTGGGCGACGGCACTGACTTTAGTCAGCGCCGCATGCAGGAGTCGCTCGACGATGTCTGGCGCCATGTAGGCGAGCTCTTTCACGACGATGAGGTCACGCAGACATTAGCCGCAAGCGGCGTAGTGCCGCTTCATCAGAGCCTGAAAGGCGCTTGGTACGAGCACGTGGCCGCCGTTATTGACGAAGCCACCCTGGTGATGCCTCCTGCCGAAGAAGCGGAACACCCGGCACACCGTGGCGGCATACAGGGTCGTCATACAGAAGCGCTGGGGTATTTGCTGGCGGAAATGCAACATCTCCAGAGAGCTTACCCGGGCGCAACATGGTGATCGACATGCCAACCGCTGACGCCACAATCACAGCTGCGCAGGTCATGGAGTGGCTCCATGCCGTGCCCGACCCGGAAATCCCCGTGATATCCGTGGTGGACTTGGGGATCGTGCGCAATGTTGCGATCCAGAACGAACGCTGTGTAGTAACCATCACACCCACGTATTCCGGCTGTCCGGCTATGCGTGAAATCGAAGCCGACATCGTGTCTGTACTGCAGAGCAGGGGCGTGCAGCAGGTGCAGGTCGAAGTCACGCTGTCGCCCGCCTGGACGACCGACTGGATGAGTGAGCGTGGCAAGCAGGCCTTGAAGGGCTACGGAATTGCTCCACCGATGCAGCGTGCGGTGGATGTGTCCGGCATCACGCGCCGCAGTGAACCCTCTGTGCCATGTCCTCAGTGTGCTTCGTCCAATACACGGCTAATCAGCCAGTTCGGTTCCACAGCGTGTAAAGCCTTGTACCGGTGTCAGGCCTGTGGTGAACCTTTCGATTATTTCAAGGCGCATTAGGTTTTCATCCATGAGTCAGTTTCAATCCTTGAAAGTCGCATCGGTGGCTCGCAATACCCGTGAAGCGGTGGTTGTCACCTTCGAAGTTCCCGAGCCGCTGGCGGCCCAGTATGCCTTTAGGCCCGGTCAGTACCTAACCTTGCGCGCTCAAATCGAGGGCCAGGAGCTGCGCCGGTCGTACTCCATTTGTGCAGCGCCAACCGATCGGCAGCTGCGCGTAGCAATTAAGCGGCTGAACGACGGGGCGTTTTCCTCCTGGGCGAATGAAGAGCTCAAGGCGGGCGACTACATCGATGTGATGCCGCCCGACGGTCATTTCACAATGGCTTTCGACCCGCAACAGGCCCGCCATTACGCTGCCTTTGCGGTTGGCAGTGGCATTACGCCCATACTCTCGATCGTTAAGACCGCATTGGCCACAGAGCCACAGTCGACCTTCACACTTTTCTATGGGAATCGGGCTTCTTCCGCGGTGCTGTTTCGGGAGGAAATCGAAGACCTCAAGAATCTCTACATGACCCGGCTGTCAATCGTTTACGTCATGAGCCGGGAACACCAGGACATCGATCTGCTTAACGGCCGGCTTGATGGGGAAAAAGTGGAGCAGTTACTGGATCGGTGGCTGGATCCGGCCATGATCGACTACGCATTCGTGTGTGGGCCCCAGGACATGACCGAGTCAGTCATTGCAACGCTTCACGAAAAAGGGCTTCATAAAGACCGCATCAAATTCGAGTTATTCGGTGCACCCAAAGGTCCCCGGGCTTTGCGTACCGGCCAGGATGCGCGCAAGGCCCCAGGCGAACACTGCGAACTGACCATCGTGCTCGATGGCGTAACGCGCAGTCTCACCATTGAAAAGAACAAGGACAGTCTGCTGGATTCCGCTCTTTCACAGGGAGTGGAGCTGCCCTATTCGTGTAAGGGCGGCGTTTGTTCCACTTGCCGATGTAAGGTCATCGAAGGGGAGGTCGACATGGACGCCAATTTCGCGCTCGAAGATTACGAAGTGGCACGAGGCTTTGTATTGAGCTGTCAGAGTTTTCCGGTCACGGATCGGGTCCTGATCGATTTCGACCAGGAAACTTGAATAGGAGCTATCAACGTGTCGGTAGATTTTTTTGAGAACAACTATCAGGTTCTGGAGCAGGCCCTTGCTGCGGCCGAGAACCGCGGCTACTGGAGCCCCTATCCCGAATCTCCGAGCCCGCGTGTGTACGGTGAAACGGCCGCGGACGACGGCCGCAAGGCTTTTGAATCGCTGCGCGACTCAGATTTTCCTTTAGGGGTAAGTGGTGCGCAGGGCAGCGTAGGTGCAGAGCGTTCCCCGTTCGGATTCGATCTGGGTATCCGTTATCCGCGCGTCGCGGTCGAAACACTGGTGCAACAGGCGGAAGCCGCAATGGAATCCTGGCGCGATGCCGGCCCAAAAGCATGGGTGGGCGTATGCCTGGAAACCCTAAAGCGGCTGAATGCGCGTAGTTTTGAGATTGCCAACGCGGTACAGCACACCACCGGCCAGGGATTCATGATGGCTTTCCAGGCGGGGGGGCCGCACGCACAGGATCGGGGTCTTGAGGCGGTGACCTACGCCTGGCAGGAGATGTCACGCATCCCCGAACAAGCTGACTGGGAAAAGCCGCAGGGTAAGCATGACCCCCTGCGCATGCGCAAGCGCTTCACCATTGTTCCGCGAGGTGTGGCCCTGGTTATCGGGTGCTCCACCTTCCCGACATGGAATGGCTATCCAGGCTTGTTTGCCAGCTTGGCCACCGGCAACCCGGTTATCGTGAAACCGCATCCGGGGGCGGTATTGCCGCTGGCCATCACCGTTCAGGTTGCTCGTGAAGTCCTGCAAGAAGCAGGCTTCGACCCGAACCTCGTGCAGTTGGCCGCCCATGAATCCAACGATGACACGGCGAGCCAGCTCGCTTTGCATCCTGCCGTGCGTCTGATTGATTTCACCGGCAGCAGTGCCAATGGCAACTGGCTTGAGGCGCATGCGCGACAGGCGCTTGTCTACACGGAGAAGTCGGGCGTTAACCAGATCATTATCGACTCGGTGCAAGACATCAAGGCGGTGGCGCGCAATCTGGCCTTCTCCTTCTCTCTCTATTCAGGTCAGATGTGTACTGCGCCGCAGAACGTCTACGTGCCTCGTGACGGCATTCAGACTGCCGAAGGCAGAATGAGTTTCGACGAAGTCGCTCAGGCGCTGGCGCAAAGTGTGGAAAGAACGATGAGTGACCCGGCCAAGGCGGTGGAGCTGACGGGCGCCATTCAGAACGAGGCGACGGCAGAGCGGATCGATGCTGCCCGTGCACTGGGCCTGCCGGTACTGCTGGACAGTCGTGCGCTGGAACACCCACAGTTTCCTGGCGCGCGCATACGAACCCCACTCTTGCTGCAGGCCGAGGCCGACGACGAATGCATCTACCAGGAATGGTTTGGTCCCATCGTATTTGTGGTAGCGACGGATTCCACCGATCACAGCATCCAAGTGGCGGGTGACACCGTGCGCCGGCATGGGGCGCTGACGCTCTCGGGCTACACGACCGACGAGTCGACAGCCGAAGGCATGCGTAAGATGGCTGAACGTTCCGGCGTGTCCCTGTCCCTGAATTTGACGGGGGCGGTGTTCATCAATCAGACGGCGGCATTCAGCGATTTTCATGGCACCGGGGCCAACCCTGCCGCCAATGCTGCGTTATCCGACAGCGCCTTTGTTGCCAATCGCTTCCGTGTGGTGCAGACTCGCTGGCACGTTTAATTCGAGTCTAGCAATACAAGGAGCATAGTTTGGACTACAAGAACATTGAGTTTCGTCCCCAGGAAGGCGTTGCGCGCATCTGGCTGAACCGGCCCGATAAGCTCAACAGCTTCACTGCAGAAATGCATCGCGAACTGGCTGACGCACTGAGCCGGGTGGAGCAGGGTGATTTCCGGGTTCTGGTACTGTCGGGCAAGGGCAGGGGGTTCTGTGCAGGTCAGGACCTTTCGGAACGCCGCCCGGCCGAGGACGGCGCACGCGTGGATCTCGGCCATACCGTCGAAACGTTTTACGCGCCGCTGATACGCAGGCTCAACGCGTTGCCGCTACCGGTGGTTGTAGGCGTCAATGGTGTCGCTGCAGGCGCAGGAGCCAACCTGGCGCTGGCAGGCGGGGATATCGTGGTGGCAGCAGAGTCGGCCAGTTTCATTCAGCCGTTCTGCCGCTTGGGCCTGGTGCCCGATACCGGCGGTACATACGCACTGCCACGTCTGGTGGGTCGCGCCCGGGCGATGGGTCTGTCTCTGCTGGGCGATAAGCTGCCGGCACGTGAGGCGCAGCAGTGGGGCTTAATTTGGGAATGCGTGCCCGATGCTGAGTTCGAAGCACGACTCGACGCACTGGCCGGTCACTTCGCAACTGCGCCTACTAAGGGGCTGGCCTATACCAAGCGCGCGATCAACCAAAGCCTGAGCAATACGCTTGATGCGCAACTTGATCTTGAGCGCGACATGATGCGCGAACTGGGTGCCAGTGATGACTATGCCGAAGGCGTAGCCGCCTTCATGGAAAAGCGCCAACCGGTCTTCAAGGGGAAATAATGCAGATGGCAGAAAAGGCCTTCGATGTGCCCGAAACATTGCCTGACGACCCGCAGGCGCTCGCCGAATTGGCCGGGCGCGTCATGTACGAGCGCGATCCGGCTTCGCAAGCGTTGCAGGCGACGCTCGATACGATCGCACCCGGCGAAGCCAGTATGAGTATGACGGTTCGCGCCGACATGCTCAATGGTCATGCCACCTGCCATGGCGGTTTCATATTCGCCTTGGCCGACAGCACGTTCGCTTTTGCCTGCAATTCCCGCAACCAGGTAACGGTTGCTTCGGGCTGCACTATCGATTTTCTTGCGCCGGCGTATGAGGGCGACCGTCTTACTGCGAGGGCGGTCGAATATTCCCTGGCAGGGCGTACCGGTATCTATGATGTTCACGTGAGCAACCAGGACGGCAAGCCCATTGCCATATTCCGTGGTCGCTCATACCGTATCAAGGGTAATGTCGTGCACCCCGAGGGGCAGGCGTAATACAGAAACCCTAAAGGAAGAGGCAGGAGACAACCATGTTGGAAATGAAACGCGGCCGCGACCCCATCGAGCACGCGAGCCAGGACGAGTTGCGCGCCCTCCAGCTGGAGCGCATGAAGTGGACAGTGCGCCATGCGTACGAGAACGTTGCGCATTACCGCAAGAAGTTCGACGCGATGGGGGTTCACCCCGACGATCTGAAGACCTTGGAAGATATTTCCAAATTCCCCTTCACTACCAAACAAGATCTGCGCGAGAACTACCCGTTCAACATGTTTGCGGTTCCCCGCGAGAAGGTGGTGCGCATCCATGCATCCAGCGGTACGACGGGCAAGCCGACGGTGGTGGGTTACACCCAGCACGACATCGACACTTGGGCCGATCTGGTGGCAAGGTCGATTTGGGCGGCCGGCGGGCGGCCCGGTGATATCGTGCACGTGGCCTACGGTTATGGCTTGTTTACCGGCGGCTTGGGCGCCCATTATGGGGCCGAAAGGCTGGGCTGTTCGGTGGTGCCGATGTCCGGCGGGCAGACTGAAAAGCAAGTGCAATTGATACGCGACTTCGGGCCGCACATTATCATGGTGACGCCTTCGTATTTCTGCAACATCATGGAAGAAATGCAGCGTCAGGGCATGGACCCCAAATCTTCATCCTTGCGTATCGGCATATTCGGCGCCGAGCCCTGGACAGGGCGCATGCGCGAAGATATCGAATCCCATGCCGGTCTAGACGCGGTGGATATCTATGGTTTGTCTGAGGTCATGGGCCCGGGTGTGGCGATGGAGTGCGTCGAGGCCAAGGATGGGCCCGTCATCTGGGAAGATCACTTCTATCCGGAAATCATCAATCCCGACACCGGCGAGCCGGTGGCCGAGGGTGAGCCTGGGGAAATGGTGTTGACTTCGCTTACCAAGGAAGCAATGCCGATAATCCGCTATCGCACGCGCGACCTCACCAATCTGCTGCCGCCTACCGCACGAAGCATGCGCCGTATTGGAAAGATTACAGGTCGCAGCGACGACATGATCATCATACGTGGGGTCAACCTTTTTCCCACTCAGGTGGAAGAACTGATCCTGAAAATGCCGGAGCTTGCACCGCAATACCAACTGGTCGTCACCCGTGAAGGCAGCTTGGACTCGCTGGAGGTGTTGACCGAGCTGCGTGCCGAATTCGACCATTTATGTGACGAAGACCGCACTGCGTTGGCGCGTCGCCTCGGTCATTCGTTGAAAAACTATGTCGGTATCAGCGCGAAAATTTCCATACAGCACACCGGTGGAGTGGAGCGTACTCTGACCGGTAAGGCGCGTCGCGTGATAGACAAGCGTCCGCGGTGATATCCGCTGTGCCGTCAATGCGGCGCGCCAATAAAACCCAATAGACGCGGTATGATGCTGGCTGGTTCTTATATGGGAGCAGCCGGCATGCACGCACAGCTGGGCGGTGCAAAAATCGCGGGGATAGGTCTGGATCTATTGCAATTGGATCGCGTACAGCGGGTGTTCGATCGCCATCCCGAGCGGTTTGTGCGCCGGATACTTGGCGCCGACGAAATTCAAACCTTTCATCGACGCTACCAACGTGATCCCCGCCGCGGTATTCGGTTTCTCGCTACCCGTTTTGCAGCCAAAGAGGCTTTTTCCAAGGCCATCGGCTTGGGTATGCGCATGCCCATGGCCTGGTCGCGCATGCAGACCCTCAATGCACCGGGTGGACGGCCCTACGTCAAGCTGTCCGAGCCACTGGCCAGCTGGTATGCGCAGCGCTTCGGTACGGCCCATGTATCAGTGACCGACGAACGCGATATTGTTGCCGCCTATGTGGTGGTCGAAGCTTTGGCTGAGTTACCTCGCCCTTGAACCGTCCGATCATGAGCACTTCTTCGATTTCCCTCGCGCCCGGCCCCGTCATGGTAGACGTTGCCGGTACACGCCTGACCGGTCACGAGCGCGACCGTCTGCGTCATCCTTCTGTGGGCGGCGTGATTCTCTTCAGTCGCAACTTTACCGACCGTGCGGAGATGACCGCCCTATGCGAGGACATTCACTCGCTGCGGCAGGAGCCACTGCTTATAGCGGTTGATCACGAGGGCGGCCGTGTCCAACGCTTTCGCACCGATGGCTTTACCGTGCTGCCGTGTATGCGCGACCTGGGTGCGCTCTGGGATACCGACCCGCAACAGGCGATGCGTGCTGCCACGGCGGTGGGGTATGTGCTGGCGGCCGAGTTGCGCGCCTGTGGCGTCGACCTCAGTTTTACGCCGGTACTTGACCTCGATTACGGTGTCAGCAAGGTGATCGGCGACCGCGCATTTCACGGTGATCCCTCTGTAGTGGCCACACTGGCGCGGGCCCTTATTCAAGGATTGGGCAAGGCGGGAATGGCCGCCTGTGGTAAACACTTTCCGGGCCACGGGGCAGTTGAAGCCGACTCTCACCACGAGATCCCGGTAGACGATCGTGAGCTGGAAACCATTCTGCAGCAGGATGCCGCGCCGTACGATTGGCTGGGGCATCTGGTGTTGCCGTCAGTTATGCCCGCGCATGTGATCTACCCCAAAATCGATTCTCGGCCGGCGGGCTTTTCGCCGGTATGGATACAACAGATTTTGCGTCAGCGTCTGCGCTACGATGGGGTTGTATTTTCTGATGACCTCACCATGGAAGGCGCGACTGTCGCGGGCGATATCCTGGCCCGCGCCGAAGCGGCCTTGCACGCAGGTTGTGACATGGTGCTGGTCTGCAACCGGCCCGATCTCGCGGACGAATTATTGGCGCGCCTTGACTTCAGGCCGCCTATTGAGTCCGTAGACCGCTTGCGCCGTCTGGTGCCCCGCGTTCGGGCGCTGGATTGGGACGCGCTGCAGCACGATTCGCTTTACCAGTATGCCCGACGAGTTCGATCTGAAATCCTATCTGGCTGAGCTGCCGACCTTGCCCGGCGTCTACAGACATCTGGACGCTGAGGGCGAAGTGCTGTACGTGGGTAAGGCCCGCGATCTCAAACGGCGGGTCAGTTCCTACTTCCAGAAGACGTCTTCCAACAGCCCTCGCATTGCACACATGGTGGCACGCGTGGCGCGGGTGGAGGTGACGGTCACGCGCAGTGAGGCCGAAGCGCTGTTGCTTGAGAACAACCTCATCAAGCGCTTGAAACCTCGCTACAACATCTTGTTCCGGGATGACAAGTCATATCCCTACCTGATGTTCAGCGGGCACGAATACCCCCGTATTGCATATTACCGGGGCGCCACCAGCCGCAAAGGCCGGTACTTCGGCCCCTATCCCAATAGCTGGGCCGTGCGGGAGACCATCCAGATCCTGCAGCGGGTATTTCGCCTCCGTACTTGTGAAGACAGCGTATTCGCGAATCGCTCCCGGCCATGTCTTCTGCATCAGATCGGTCGCTGCTCCGCGCCGTGTGTCGGTCACATCTCAGCACAGGAATACCAAGCCGATGTCGATCGCGCGATCCGGTTTCTGGACGGCCACGCCGACGACGTCCTGAAGGATATCGAAGCACGTATGTTCGCTGCCTCGGAAAACCTGGATTTTGAGCAGGCAGCCATGCTGCGCGACCAGATGGGGGCTTTGTCCCGCGTCTTGCAACAGCAGTCGATGGAGCAGATTGGTCATGACGATGTCGACGTCATAGGAGTCGTCGCCTCCGGTGGACGCTGCTGTGTGAATCTTGCCATGGTGCGGGGCGGCAGGCATCTTGGTGACAAAGCTTTCTTCCCGTCACACACCGTGGATGATAGCCCCGCCGATGTGCTGGCCGCCTTCGTGGCGCAGCATTACATCGACACGCAAATGCCGCCGGTGCTGGTCTGTTCCCACAAGCTACCGGACCCGGAGCTGCTGGAGCTGCTGGCCGAGCAAACCGGCGTAAAACCGCGCTACATCATTCGACCACAAGGCATGCGCAAAACGTGGTTAGAGCAGGTAATGAAGAATGCGGAGCTTGCGCTGATGCGCTCACTCAGCGAGTCCAGTGCCCGCGAAGCACGGACACTGGCGCTGGCGGAGCTTCTGGGCCTGGATACAGATGCCGCCTCGTTGCAGGCCTTGCGTGTGGAGTGTTTCGATATCAGTCATACAGCGGGTGAAGCCACCCAAGCCTCTTGTGTGGTGTATCAGCACCATGACATGCAGCCGTCCATGTATCGGCGCTATAACATCGCCGGCATCACGCCAGGTGACGACTACGCGGCCATGAGGCAGGTGCTGTCACGACGCTTTACGCGCGTTGCCGACGGGGAAGCAGCGCTGCCTGATGTCGTCCTGATTGACGGTGGGAAGGGGCAGGTGGAAGTTGCCCGCCAGGTGTTCGTCGAACTCGGTCTCGACACGCAGGTGCTGGTCGGTGTCGCAAAAGGGGAAGGACGTAAGGTGGGCCTGGAAACTCTCATTTTTGCCGACGATCGTGAGCCCCTTCTGCTGGGTGTCGAGTCTCCGGCGCTGCTCCTGGTGGCGCAGATTCGGGACGAGGCTCATCGCTTCGCTATTACTGGGATGCGTGCGCGCCGCGCCAAGGCGCGCACGGTCTCGCGCTTGGAGGAAATCGAAGGGGTGGGTGCTAGGCGACGTCAGAGGCTGCTAGCCCGTTTCGGTGGATTCTCGGGAGTCGTAGACGCCAGCATTGATGATCTTCGTTCTGTGGAGGGAATTTCCGATGAACTTGCAGAACGTATCTATTACGCCCTGCGATGAGCGGGTTCATCCTCTGTTGAGGTAGTATTCTAACTATGCCATTCAATCTGCCCATCGCCCTCACGTGGCTGCGCATTGCGATGATTCCCCTGATCGTCGCGCTTTATTATTTGCCTCCGAGCTGGTTGGCCGAAGGCACGCGCGACGCCTTTGGGGCGGCGTTCTTTATTATTGCCGCCCTGACCGACTGGTTTGATGGCTGGCTAGCCAGGCGATGGAATCAGACTTCCAGTTTCGGTGCTTTTCTGGATCCCGTCGCCGATAAACTCATGGTGTGCGCGGCCCTACTTATCCTATTGGATCTGAACCGGGTCGACTCTTTTATTGCACTCATCATCATTGGGCGTGAAATCACCATTTCGGCACTGCGCGAATGGATGGCAAAGATCGGCGCCAGCGGAAGCGTCGCTGTGCACCGGCTGGGCAAGTTCAAGACGGCCGCACAGATGGTCGCCATTCCGTGTCTGCTTTATTGGCAACCGATGTACGGCATTCCTACCGATCTTGTCGGCCAGGCGCTCATTGTGGTGGCCGCCGTGCTTACTGTATGGTCGATGTGCTATTACTTGAAACGGGCGTGGCCGCAGATCCGCGACCGCGCTGATAATTCCTAAAAATGCTGTACAGGTAAACCAGGCCATTCAAGCGTGGCTTGGCCGCTGTTCTAAGAAGTGGGTGGAGGTCCCTAATGAGTGCTTCGGTTCAGGCTGCTGCCTTGGAGTTCGCGAGTGTACGGCGGCGAGACTGGTCCGTGATATCGCTGGTGGGCGCTGCCCATGCCTGCTCACACTTTTTCCAGCTGGTATTGCCGACACTGTATCTGCCTCTGGCCAGTGAGTTTGGCTACGACTTTGCACAGCTGGGTCTGCTGGCATCCATTTTCTTTCTGCTGTCATGCATTGGCCAGGCCTCGTCGGGGTTCGTCGTCGACCGGGTTGGGCCGACTCCAGTTCTGTATTTCGGCCTGGGGTGTTTCGTGGTTGCCGGCCTGCTGATCGCAGCTTCCAATGGGTATTTTATGCTGGTGGCCGCTGCCGCCATAGGTGGGATCGGTAATTCCATCTTTCATCCGGTCGATTACTCTATTTTGAACCATCGGGTAAGCCCGCAGCGCCTGGGGCATGGCTTCAGCACACACGGACTCACCGGCAATCTTGGTTGGGCTTTGGCGCCCATTTATATGGGAGCCATCATCCATCTGGCAGATTGGCGCACCGCCGCGCTGGCGGCGTCGGTGCTGGTAGGGGTGGTGCTGTTTGCCACCTGGCTGGGGCGGGACACGCTTAGCGGCCGCAAAGAATCAGCGCCACAGGCCCCGGCGGCGGAGCTCAAGCCTGGCGCTCAGAAAGATACGCAAACGGCGGGCGTAGAAGCGGTAGCCGCCCGCGCGGGAAGCGGCGACCTTTCCCAGCAAAGTGTCGGGCGCACACTGCAAACGCTCATGGTGCAGCCGGCCCTATGGGGTGCGTTCCTTTTCTTTGCGTTCACATCGATTTCTTTCGCCGCGATTCAGAATTACACCATTCCGATGTTGGGTGCCGTCTACGGCGTGGATAAAGTGCTCGCCGGTACCGTCCTGTCAGGCTACATGCTTGCTGGTGCGCTTGGGATGGCTGCCGGCGGCTTTCTGGTCTCCAGCACGCCCCGTAGTGAGCTGACCGTCTTTGTGTCATTGCTCATGGCCGCTTTGTTCTTTGTGCTGCTGGCAAGCGGATGGGTAGGCTCCACCGTGGCAATTAGCCTGGTGGCGCTCGCAGGTTTTTGTTCGGGCGTAGCAGGGCCGTCGCGTGACATGTTGATTCGCAGGGTGGCGCCCAAAGGCGCCACCGGCACAGTCTACGGGCTCGTATATTCCGGCATGGATGTCGGTGCATCACTTGCGCCGGTTGGCTTTGGTTTGATGCTCGATGCCGGCATGATGCGCGGCCCGTGGGCCGGGGCGGCTGCGAGCTTTGTGGTCGCGGCCCTGCTGGCCCTGATGGTCGGTCGCTCTGCAGCATCCCGGCGCGCCGTTGCGCCGGGGCTCGCCTAGCTTATAGCGATCGCCTTACTGCCGGGGCGTGCGTTCATCACCGACTTCGACCGGGTGGCTGCTGCGCCATGGGTTGATGTCCAGCCCACCTCGGCGTGTGTAGCGCGCCATGACAAATAACGACTCAGGTTCCAACGCCTGCCAAATATCACAATACATGCGTTCGACGCAGTGTTCGTGAAATTCGGTATGGCGACGGAAGGACACGATGTACTTGAGCAGGCTTTCGGGGTCGATGCGCGGCCCGGTGTAGCGCACCTGCACGCTGCCCCAATCCGGCTGACCGGTTACGGGGCAGTTAGACTTCAGTAGATGGCTGACCAGCGATTCGTTGACCACGCCGCCTTGCTCGGCGCGCTGTAACAAAGACGCATCAGGCTCGTAGCATTCAATATCAACGTCCAGATTGTCCAGGCACAGGCCCTCCAGTGGCCGGCAGGTGACGGACAGCCCCGCCAGGTCTTCCTCCAGCTGCACCTTCACTTCCTTTCCGATGACTCGGCTCAGATCGGCCTGCATGATGGCGGCCACGGCGGCGGAGTCCTCGTAGCGGACTTCATTAAAGGAGTTTAAGTAAAGCTTGAACGATTTGGACTCGATGAGATAAGGGCTGTCAGCGGGAATCGTGAACCGTGCGATTGCCACCCGTGGTAAGCCGCGGGAATTAAGCCACGAGACTTCGTAGGCGTTCCAGATGTCCGCTCCATACCAAGTGTCCGGCAGCTGCAGGCTTTGACGATTGCCTGCGCGCTCTATAGAAAACAACAAAGAGGCGTCGTAGATTTCAGGGTAGGCGACATCGCGGCCCAGAGGAGCGTTCTTGAGGGGGGAATCTGACATTGAGAAACGTAAAGCGAAAACTCTATTTTAGCGGAGGAGCGAGCGAAGGCGTTTCAGGGTGGCCGGTGAAGGGGGGCGGGCGTCACGAGTCTTTCGCTCTATGAGATCCGTATTTCACCTTCTGGAAAGCGCATAGTGCACCGCAGCGAAGGTCGTCCCGTTTTGAGAAAAAATGTCTCATATTACGAAAGGAATAGCTTAAACGATTGATTTTGAAAGGTAAAATATTCTGTCTTGTATAAGATAAATGTCTTATGTGCGACGCAGCAAATACGTAGACTTTTACTCATCGATCTTCGTTTCTCAAACCAAAAGGAGAGGTACCATGAGTTCACGTGAAACTGCAGTTCGCAATTTGCAGCGTCAATGGGCGGAGGAGCCGCGCTGGCAGGGCATCAAGCGGGGCTACACCGCGGAAGAGGTGATCCGCCTACGTGGGTCGATGGTGGTGGAGCACACGCTTGCGCGGCGCGGCGCCGAAAAATTATGGAGGCTGCTGCACGAAGAATCGTTCATCAATGCCCTGGGAGCGCTCACCGGCAACCAGGCCATGCAGCAGGTCAAGGCTGGGCTGAAAGCGATTTATCTATCCGGGTGGCAAGTGGCAGGCGATGCGAACGGAGCCGGCGAAATGTATCCTGACCAATCTTTGTATCCGATCAATTCGGTGCCACAGGTTGTCAAACGCATCAACAATGCACTGCTGCGATGCGATCAAATCCAATGGGCGGAAGGCAAACACCCCGGTGACGACGATTATCTCGACTACTTCGCGCCTATCGTCGCCGACGCCGAAGCCGGGTTCGGGGGTGTGCTCAACGCCTTTGAGCTCATGAAGGCAATGATCGAGGCGGGTGCTGCCGGCGTACATTTCGAGGATCAGCTGGCGGCTGTGAAAAAGTGCGGCCACATGGGCGGTAAGGTACTGGTCCCCACACGAGAGGCGGTATCGAAGCTGGTGGCCGCCCGGCTGGCTGCCGACGTTCTGGATGTGCCAACCCTGCTTGTTGCACGAACCGATGCCGACGCGGCAGACCTCATTACCAGTGATATCGACGAAAATGACCGCCCCTTTATTACGGGAGAGCGGACGGTCGAAGGCTTCTTCAGGACGCGAGCCGGTATCGAACAGGCGATCTCGCGTGGGCTGGCGTACGCCCCATATGCAGATCTCGTGTGGTGTGAGACGTCGACTCCCAATCTGGAGTATGCGCGCCGTTTCGCCGAAGCAATCCATCGGCAGTTTCCAGGTAAGTTGCTCGCTTACAACTGCTCGCCGTCCTTCAATTGGAAAAAGAACCTGGACGACGAAACGATCGCTCGCTTTCAGCGCGAACTGGGAGCCATGGGCTATCGCTTCCAGTTCATAACGCTGGCGGGCTTCCATTCGCTGAACTACGGTATGTTTGAATTGGCGCACGGCTATGCGCGCCGTCAGATGAGTGCCTTCGTCGAGTTGCAACAGAAGGAGTTTGCGGCGGCGGATCTGGGCTTTACCGCAGTCAAGCATCAACGTGAAGTAGGCACCGGCTATTTCGATGCGGTGACTCAAGCGATCGAAGGCGGACAGTCGTCTACGACGGCGCTCACCGGTTCCACTGAAGAAGAACAATTCGAGTATTCGGCAAGCGCAGCCCATTGAATCTAGGGGGATTCTTGATGCCGTTGATCTAGATCAAGAAGAGGGGGAGGGCAAGGAAGTATAGTGCGGTTCATGCGCGCGAAGTCCATATTCTCTCCCCCTGCGGCACTCTCCGATGCCGACCGGCATAGTCGTCGGCACATGCTCGCGCGGCTTGGCCTGGCGTGGTTGGCCATGATGCAAGTCATGATGCTGGCGTTTCCGGGTTATCTGCGTCACGAGGGCATGGCTCCCGACAACCTCGAGCTGCTCGACCAGGCTATCTTCTTAATGAACTGGATCAGTCTGTTAATTACTGTTCCAGTCGTGCTTTATTGCGCTCAGCCCGTGTGGGGCGGTGCGCTCAGTCGTCTTGCTCAGCGCCATATCACTATGGATGTTCCGGTGGCGCTGGGTATTATCGTCGCCTTCATCCCCAGCGCCTATGCAACGTGGGCGGGTCAGGGCGAAGTCTACTTCGACTCGGTGGCGATGTTTGTTGCATTTCTGCTCACTGCGCGTTATCTCGAACTATGTGCTCGCCAGGCAGTCGAAACCACGGGCGCGCACGCGGCTATCGAGTCCTTCCGTTCTTCAGCGTCGCAGCACGCCAACCGTGTTGCGTTTTGGTTTGTCACCATACAGGTTCTGCTGGCGATCGTTGCCGGCGCGGTATGGTGGTTCTATATTGATCCCGGTCATGCAGTGCCGGTACTGGTCGCCATGTTTGTCATGAGCTGCCCCTGTGCCATGGCCATGGCCGTTCCGTCTAGCGTATCCGCCGCTCATGCCACCCTGGCAGCGCGCGGAAGCATCTCTGATTCCGAGGTTGCCGAACTCGTGCGGGTGACCCGCCGGGTGACGCGGCAGAACCTTTATGGTTCCGTCGTTTGGCATTTGCTCATGACGCCGCTTGCGGCGATTGGTCTTGTGGCGCCTTGGGTTGCGGCGCTCAGCATGTTGCTGTCTTCCATGGTGGTTGCAGGCAACGCCTGGCGGATGTATCGCCGGCAGCTGCGGGCAGCCGGTGCACCGGCCTGGTCCGCTGCAGTCGCCCAGGGCTGATCATGACTGCCTCGCTCTTGTTGTTGTTGCCGATCGCGCTGGTGTTTGTAGTGCTGATCGGCGCCCTGTTCTGGTGGGCGATTTTCGCAGGCCAGTTCGACAACACAGAGAAGGAGGGCGAGTCAATCCTGATGGATAACGATTCGCCCAGCGATCCGGAATCGCCGTCAGATAAACGGCGCCCTGACGGGTCTTAAAACCCGAACGGGCAAGATCAGGCTTGGGTCAAATTCGCGCGGCGCGTCAAGTGCCCTGTGGCGAAGAAACATCAAGCGCAAATTTGCGGTAAGAGCATTGATTCGGATCAAGGCTGCGTGCCGGCGCATGCGGGATCATGCTCGCGATTGTTTTTCATAATTAATGAGGGGAAGCTCATGGGTACTTCCGATACGCTCGGAAAACAGCCTGAAGTCTTCAACTACGGTGTAGTCAGGCAGTTTGCCATCATGACCGTAGTCTGGGGCGTCGTAGGCATGGCTGTCGGCGTCTGGATCGCCGCACAGTTGATATGGCCACAACTGAATTTCGACATTCCGTGGCTGACTTACGGTCGTTTGCGGCCTTTGCATACCAACGCAGTCATTTTCGCGTTCGGTGGCAGCGCGCTGTTTGCGACTTCCTACTATGTGGTGCAGCGCACCAGCCAGGCGCGTCTGTTCTGCGATAAGCTCGCGGCCTTTACTTTCTGGGGTTGGCAGACGGTCATTGTGCTGGCGGTCATCACGCTCCCACTGGGAATCACCTCAACCAAAGAATACGCCGAACTGGAATGGCCGATCGACTTGCTGATTGCAGCGGTCTGGATAGCCTTTGCCATCGTGTTCTTCGGCACCATCGCCAAGCGGCGCGTTAAGCACATTTACGTAGCCAACTGGTTCTTTGGTTCCTACATCATCACCATTGCGGTGCTGCACATCTTCAATAACATCCAGATGCCGGTCACCCTGTGGAAGTCCTACTCTGCATATGCAGGCGTGCAGGACGCTATGGTGCAATGGTGGTATGGCCATAATGCCGTGGGCTTCTTCCTGACCACCAGCTTCCTGGGCATGATGTACTACTTCGTGCCGAAGCAGGCGGAACGTCCCATTTTCTCGTATCGTTTGTCGATCGTGCACTTCTGGGCTCTGGCCTTCACCTATATGTGGGCCGGCCCGCACCACCTGATGTACACCTCGCTGCCCGACTGGACTCAGTACTTGGGTTCTGCACTGTCTCTCATTCTGCTTGCACCGTCCTGGGGCGGCATGATTAACGGCATCATGACGATGTCCGGAGCATGGCACAAGCTGCGTACCGATCCCATTCTCAAATTCCTGGTGGTCGCGCTGTCCTTCTATGGTATGTCCACGTTTGAAGGTTCGATGATGTCGATCCGCACCGTGAATGCCCTGTCGCACTACACCGATTGGACGGTGGGCCACGTGCACTCGGGTGCCCTGGGCTGGGTTGCCATGATCACCTTCGGTTCACTGTACTACTTGATTCCGCGGCTCTTTGGTCGCACCAAGATGTATAGCGTGAAAGCCATCGAAGTTCACTTTTGGATTGCGACGCTGGGTGTGGTTCTGTACATCGCCGCGATGTGGATTGCCGGCGTGATGCAAGGTCTGATGTGGCGCGCCACCGGTGCGGACGGCACGCTTACGTACTCGTTCGTCGAAGCAGTGAAGGCGACCTATCCGTTCTACGCTATCCGTCTCATGGGCGGTCTGATGTTCCTGACGGGTGTTGTGATCATGCTCTGGAACACGGTCATGACGGTTCGTGTCGGTGCGAAGGGTGTGAACCCCGAAGTGCCTCTGTACAGCCCCGACGCGCGTGATCCTGCATTGCGTATCCCGCCTGCCGGTTCGGCTGCGGCCACCGCCTAGGAGAGTTTTCAGAAATGGCGCAAGAAAAAACTAAGTTCTTTTCCCACAAGTTGGTGGAAACCAACGTCGGCTGGCTGATGTTCCTCAGCTTTCTGGTCATCTCTTTTGCCGGCTTGGCGCAGATCGTGCCGCTGTTCTTCCAGCACTCCACCACCGTGGCAACCGAAGGCGTCGAGCCTTACGATCCGCTGCGGCTGGTGGGGCGTGACATCTACATCCGCGAGGGCTGTGTAGGCTGTCACTCGCAGCAGATCCGCATGCTCAGCTCTGAAGTGCAGCGCTACGGCCCGTATTCTCTGGCCGGTGAGGGCGTATACGAGCACCCCTTCCTGTGGGGCTCCAAGCGTACCGGCCCGGATCTGGCTCGCGTCGGGCAGCGTTACTCGGATGACTGGCACCGTGTTCACCTGCGTGATCCCCGTGCTGTCGTGGCCGAGTCCAATATGCCGGCCTACCCGTGGCTGCAGCACAACACGGTGGAGGGCACTAATGTCGAGGCTCGCATGCGTGCATTGCGTCGCCTGGGCGTGCCCTATACCGATGAGCAGATCGACAACGCTGCACAAGCACTTGTAGGCAAGACGGAAGAAGACGCGCTAGTCGCCTATTTGCAGGGTCTGGGTGTAGCCGGTCGTGAAGCCGCAGCGCGTGCAGTTATCGAAGGAGGCCTCCAATGATTGCGGTCATCAACGGTATTGCGACCATCCTTGCAATGGCCATGTTTCTGGGCATCTGCTGGTGGGCGTTCTCTCGCGGTCGGGCACAGGCAAATCGCGAAGCGGCAATGCTGCCCTTCGCGCTGCCCGATGAAGATGCAACAGATAAAAAGAACTAGGTGCTTCCATGAATGATTTTGTAAGTGGCTTCTGGAGCTACTGGATCGCGACGCTCGCGATCGGCGGAGTAGTATTCTGCCTGGTGCTCCTGTTTTCGCAGCGAGTCTGGCTCAAGCGCGAAATCGATCAGGTCGAGGATACCGGTCACGTTTGGGACGGCGACCTCACTGAGCTGAACAATCCGATTCCTCGCTGGTGGACCATCATGTTCATCCTGCTGTGTATCGTGGGTTTGGGCATGTTCGTGCTGTATCCGGCCCTGGGCCTTGGCCCCGGTCTCACCGGTTATAGTTCCGCACGCGAGGTCCGTGCTGAGCAGCTTGCGCTTCAGGAACGCATTGCGCCGATTTATGCACGCTATAACGCCATGCCCTTCGAAGAGGTGGCGCAAGACGCTTCCGCACGCGAAATCGGCCAGCGCCTTTTCCTGAATAATTGCGCGCAGTGTCACGGGTCTGACGCACGCGGCGCCGCCAACTTCCCGAATCTGACCGACAACGATTGGCTTTGGGGTGGCTCGCCGGAACAGATTACGCACACCATCACGGAAGGCCGTCACGGTGTGATGCCGCCTTGGGGTGCGCAGATTAAGCCGGCGGAAGCCTCTGACATCGCCCAGTATGTGCGTTCGCTTTCCGGGCTGGCACATGATCCCCTGCGGGTCGTGCCCGGCAAGAGGCACTTCGACACGTACTGTGTCGCCTGTCACGGTGCTGACGCCAAGGGTAACCCTGCCTTGGGTGCTCCCAACCTGACAGATGATGTCTGGCTGTATGGCAGTTCTGAAGCCTCTATCGTTGAGACCATTCTGAACGGGCGCGAGAACATCATGCCAGCACAGAAAGACATTCTGACCGAAGATCAGATTCGCCTGCTTGCAGCGTGGGTCTGGGGGTTGTCCAACAACCCTGGCAGTGCAGTGGCTGCCGCAAACTGAAAACCACTCAAAGAAGGTAGACGTCAAAAATGAGCAGTAAGGAACCCACAGTCAAGCCTCGAAACGAAGCTGAGGGAGACGTGCCACAATGGCAGCCTCAACCGATCGCGAGGCCGGGCGGGGGTTCCTCACCTATCATTGAAAAGGCCCTGGCCGATGTGCGCAGCAAGATTTACCCGCGCTCGGTCAGCGGCTACTTCGCCAAATGGCGTGTTGTGCTGGTGTATTTCACCCAGCTCATCTTCTACGGGCTGCCGTGGCTGCAATGGAATGATCGTCAGGCCGTACTGTTCGATCTCGGCGCTCGAAAGTTCTACATTTTCGGCATGGTGCTGTGGCCGCAGGACATTATTTATCTAACGGTCCTGCTGGTAATTTCGGCCTTTTCGCTGTTCCTGTTTACAGCACTTGCCGGTCGGTTGTTCTGTGGTTACGCCTGTCCGCAGACTGTCTATACCGAAATTTTCATGTGGGTGGAACGCAAGGTCGAAGGTGACCGTCTGGCCCGTATCCGCCTAGATGAAGCCCCATGGAGTTTGAAGAAATTCCGTATCAAGGCCACCAAGCATGTGCTGTGGGTTTTGATCGCACTGTGGACAGGCTTCACCTTCATTGGTTATTTCGCCCCTATTCGCGAATTGTTCGTGGGCGTGTTTGCCGGAACCTTGGGCTTCTGGCAATGGTTCTGGATGTTTTTCTACGGTTTCGCAACGTGGGGTAATGCAGGCTTTATGCGCGAGCAGGTCTGCAAGTACATGTGTCCCTATGCGCGATTCCAGAGCGTCATGGTCGACCAGGATACGTTCGTTGTCACCTACGACTACGTACGCGGCGAACCGCGTGGCGGCCGCTCCCGACGTATCGACCATAAAGAAGCTGGCATGGGGGACTGCGTGGATTGCAGCCTGTGTGTCCAGGTGTGCCCCACGGGGATCGACATCCGCGAAGGCATGCAGTACATGTGCATCGGCTGCGGTGCCTGTGTAGATGCCTGTGACACCGTCATGGACAAAATGGGCTATGACCGTGGCCTGATTCGCTATACATCGGCCAATGCCATCAAGGAAGGGCTTACGCAGAAACAGGTACGCAAGCGGATTATGCGCCCCCGGACGTTGGTCTATATGGGCATTCTGTCCGCCATTCTGATTGCCTTCCTTGTGTCGTTGGCCACGCGTACTACTCTACGCGTCGACGTCATCCGCGATCGTGGCGCTCTTGGCCGCGAGGTGCCGGGCGGCATGATCGAGAACGTCTACCGCTTACAGATTATCAACACCGCCGAAGAAGAGTTGACGCTGTCGCTGTCTGCCAGCGGTGTGCCCGATATCACGCTTACTACCGCCGACGGAACGACATCTGTAGTGAAGGTGGATCCGGCCTCCAACAGATTGGTGCCCGTTGTGTTGCGTGTGCCGGTGGGGCAGGCAGAGCCAGGTTTGCACGATATCGAATTCCATGCGCATGCCACCTCCGAGCGTGGGCGTGAAGTCGAAGTCGTAGAGCGTTCCAGCTTCTACGTGCCCAATTGATGCGATCGGCAGATTCCGATATCGTATTGTTCAAACTTCAAATAGGCGTGTAACATGAAACAGAACGAAGACGGGCGGCCGTGGTATCGTGAGCCTTGGCCATGGATACTGATGGCAGGCCCGGCACTGGCGATCGTAGGCTGTGCCATTACGATCTACCTGGCCTTCGCTCACGACGACCCAGAGATCCGCGATGGCGGCGTAAAGCGCGGCCTGGTGGTGACCAAACAGGTCGAAGTAAAGGCCCAGCCTTGATCGCACAACGGCAGGAGACCGTATGAAGTGGCGTTCATTGATGTGGATATTGTGGCCGTCTTTTTTGGCCGCTGCGCTAATGACATTTTTTGTGTTCGCGCTGATTGATCCGCTGGACATTGTGATCTTCGGGCATATCCAGCTCAGCCGTATGCAGTTTTATGCATTGGGCTTTTTCTTTTTCTGGGTGATGGCGGCATTCTCGAGCGCACTGACGCTCAACATCGCGCCGCGGGCACCCGAATACGACGAATTTGGTGAACCAATAAACTAGGGGCCTTAGCCGCAGTCGTTACCGGCCAGCGTCCTTAGAGCCTGCATATCGATTATATGGACTTCGCGCTGATGAATGTGCAGCAGTCCCTCGCGGGCGAACCGTGAAAATAGTCGGCTGACCGTCTCGAGCGTGAGCCCCAGATAATTCCCAATTTCCTCACGACTCATACGTAGTACGAACTCGTAAGGCGAATAGCCCAGCGCCGACAGGCGGTGGGAAAGACTCAACAGGAAGGCCGCCAGACGTTGCTCTGAACGCAGGGCGCCCAGCTGCATTACGAGCTGGTGTGAGCGGTTGATCTCTTTGCTCATTAGCCGACGAAACTGCTGTTGCAGGACAGGGAAATGCAAAGAGAGGCGATCCATTTCGTCGAGGCGTATCACACAGACTTCGCTGTCTTCGAGCGCAATGGCATGCGATACATGGGTGTTGTTCAACAGCCCATCCATGCCAAGGATTTCGCCCGGCAGCAGAAATCCAGTGATCTGCACTTGCCCTGAAGCGTCTTCTAGCTGCGTCTTGAGCGAACCCGAACGAATTCCATAGACGGCTTCAGTTTTATCACCAAGGTGAAACAGTGCGGAGCCCTTCGGTACCCGAATACGTTCCTTAATGAGCTCATCGAGTTTGCTGACGTCGTTACGTGCCATGCCGAGGGGCAGGCACAAGTCGCTCAGCATACAAGTCGAGCATCGTGTGGATTCGGGGGATACGGGTATTCGCTTTTGCATACGTAATGTTGCCACTGCGGCCGAACAGCATCGCTGGGTTGCTGTTTGATAGAGATCAAGTATATCTCAAAGTCGAGTATCTGTCCCGATTGTGTTTATAATTAATTTGTGGTATGGGAAAACCCTACTTGGCAGGGCCGTAGCAGCGACTGCCAGTACTAGCGCGGCTTAGCGCAGGATGTGGGTAAGCGTTAGCTTCACTTCCAATACGATGGCGAAGAGTAGTGCGCCTTGAGCATATCCACAAAAAGCCTCAGCCTTTGAGGAAGGTGCTTGCGCTCCGGCATGAGCGCAAATATACCATTCGGCGGTGCAGCATATTCGTCGAGTACGGTCAATAAACGGCCTGCTTCGATATCTTCCTGGACCTCCCAGAGTGATCGCCATGCTAGGCCCATACCCGCCAGAGTCCAGTGGTGTAGCACCGAGCCATCGCTGCAGGCGAGATTGCCCTTTACGCGTATTGCACGAACCTGACCGTTCTGCCGTAACAGCCATCCCTTGGCCTGGTTGCCTTGTTGTCCGAAGGACAGACAATTGTGTTGCATCAGATCTTCAGGAGTGTTGGGGCGGCCGTTCCGCTGAAGATAAGCCGGAGCGGCCACAATGACTCGCTTATTGTCCGCTAACCGCATGCCGACAATTCGGGAATCTTCCAATTCGCCAATGCGGATGGCACAGTCGTAGCCTTCTTCAATAAGGTCAACCAAGCGGTCGCTAAGGTCTAAGCTGATAGTGACGTCAGGATATGATTCTGCGAAGCCCGGCAACAGTGGGGCGACGTGGCGCCGACCGAAGCCCGCCGGCGCCGTGACGCGCAAATGGCCGGACGGGCGCACGCTGCCTTGTGAAATCCTGGATTCCAGATCGTTCAGCTCACGAAGAATACGCTGCGCTTCTTCCAAGAAGGCGTTGCCTTCGGAGGTCAGGGACATGCTGCGGGTCGACCGTACGAGCAGCTTGATTCCAAGCCGCGCCTCCAGCGCATTAATGCGTCGCCCGATCATGGCGGGCGCAATGCCTTCTTGCCGTGCAGCGGCGGAAAGGCTGCCTAGCGTAGCAACCGCGACAAAACTTTCGAGCTGCTTGAAACGGCTCATACTGAATACAAGACTGTACCGACTTGGGGAAGGGAGGGAGATTAGCCGGGCAGCACGAGGGCTGTCAGCTTGGCACGGACATCGGCCAGTTCTTCCGGTGTGGCCCGGCCTTGCAAGCTGATTTTTATGCCGGGCCATCCAAGGCTTTTTACCTGGTCGGCTAACGCGCTATGGTCGGCGATTGCGGAAAGAGCCACTTCGAAAGGGTAGCCCTTCGGTTCGGACGTGATTGCACAACACACCATGAGACCGGATTTCTTGTTGTAAAGCGCCGGGCTGATGATCAGCGCCGGTTTGTATGCGGGGCCCTTGTGCCTAGGAGGAACCTCGAAGTGAACATGGACGATGTCACCAGCTTCCGGAATATAGCGTTTGCTCATGGTGCAAAGGGCCCTAGGTAAAGGCTACATTGAGCCGTAATCAATTTCTTCGTGGCTGTTGGCCGGCTTTATGCCGCCCACTAATTGGGTCAGGGTGTATTCCTGCTTTCGAACGGGTTCGAGGATCAGGCAGTTTCGCTCCACACGCATCTCTAGCAGGTCGTCAACGCCGACCCGAAGGCTCTTGAGCATGGAGGCAGGTAAGCGGATCGCTGCGCTGTTTCCCCATTTGCGGATGACTCCACGCATGCCGGCTCCTGTTTCAAAATATGGCTGCCCACAGCTTAACAAGTTTCGACTCTGTGTCAACACTGCGGAAAACATGAATGCCGCACTGCGGCGGTGGGTCAGTGGAACGGCATTTTGCGCTTTGTCAAGACTCGGGCACTTGAAATCGGTGGTCCCGGCCACACATAAGGATTATTCATAAATACCGATATCCCTTGGGGCACAAACAGCCATGAGATTCGACAAACTTACTACGCGGTTTCAGCAGGCCGTCGCCGATGCACAAAGTCTGGCCCTGCGAAACGACAACCCTTATATCGAACCCGCCCATCTGTTGCTCGCGTTGCTGAATGATACGGATAGCGGCAGCGCAAGCCTGTTGGCCCGTGCCGGTGTGGCAGTCAACCGGGTTATTCCAGAGCTGAACCAGATTGTTGAACGCTATCCGCAAGTGCAGGGCGCCGAAGGCAATATGCAGGTCAGTCGCGATTTGCAAGCCGCGCTGGCACGTACGGAAAAAGAGGCTATGCAGCGCGGTGACGAATACATCGCCAGCGAGCTCTTCTTGCTAGCCATGATTGATGACAAAGGCGAAGCCGGACGAGTGCTGCGTGAAGCGGGCCTGCAGCGTAAACCCCTGGAGGCTGCCATCGAAGCAGTGCGAGGGGGCGATGCAGTGACGGATCCTGCCGGTGAACAGAATCGCCAAGCATTGGAAAAATATACGACCGACCTCACTGAGCGCGCGCGGCAGGGCAAGCTTGACCCCGTGATCGGCCGTGATGACGAGATCCGCCGTTCCATACAGATTCTGCAGCGTCGAACTAAAAACAACCCGGTACTGATTGGCGAGCCGGGTGTGGGCAAGACCGCCATTGTGGAAGGGTTGGCACAGCGCATTGTGAACAATGAAGTCCCGGAAACACTCAAGGGCAAGCGCGTGCTGTCCCTGGATATGGCGGCGCTGCTGGCCGGTGCAAAGTATCGGGGAGAATTTGAAGAGCGTCTGAAAGCCGTGCTTAAGGAGCTCGCTCAGGATGACGGCATGACGATCGTCTTTATAGACGAGCTGCATACGATGGTCGGCGCTGGTAAGGCCGAAGGCGCGATTGACGCGGGCAACATGCTCAAGCCTGCGCTGGCGCGTGGCGAGTTGCATTGCATCGGCGCCACCACGCTGGACGAATATCGCAAATACATCGAGAAGGACGCCGCGCTGGAGCGCCGCTTTCAGAAGGTATTGGTCAGCGAGCCGGATGTGGAGTCCACCATTGCGATCCTCCGGGGCTTGCAGGAACGTTATGAGCTGCACCACGGTGTGGCAATTACCGACCCCGCCATTGTGGCCGCGGCCGAATTGTCGCATCGCTACATTACTGACCGCTTCCTGCCCGATAAGGCCATCGACCTTATCGACGAAGCCGCTGCGCGTATTCGCATGGAAATCGATTCCAAGCCCGAAGTCATGGACAGGCTGGATCGACGCATTATCCAACTGAAAATCGAGCGCGAGGCGGTCAAGAAGGACACAGACGAAGCCTCCCAGCGCCGCTTGCAGGCCATTGAAGACGAGTTGGTGAAGCTCCAGCGCGAATACAACGACTATGAGGAAATCTGGAAGGCGGAGAAGGCGGCCGTCCAGGGCTCACAATCGATCAAGGAAGAAATTGAACGCCTGCGCGCCGAGATGGCCGAATTGCAACGCAAGGGGCAGTTCGATAAGTTGGCAGAGTTGCAATATGGACGCCTGCCTGAGCTCGAGAGCCGACTCAAAGCCGCAGAGACTTCCAAGCAGAGTGACAGTGATGACCGTCCTAAGCTGCTGCGTACCGAGGTTGGAACGGAAGAAATTGCCGAGGTCGTATCACGCGCCACTGGGATTCCCGTTGCCAAGATGATGCAAGGCGAGCGGGAAAAACTGCTCAATATGGAAAGCTATCTGCATAAACGGGTCGTCGGCCAGAACGAAGCCGTGAGCCTTGTTGCAGACGCCATTCGTCGGTCGCGCGCCGGGCTGTCGGATCCGGCTCGTCCTTACGGTTCTTTCCTGTTCCTCGGGCCGACCGGTGTGGGTAAGACGGAGCTTACCAAGGCGCTGGCGAACTTTCTGTTTGATTCCGAGGACCACATGATTCGCATAGACATGAGTGAATTCATGGAAAAGCACTCGGTGGCGCGTTTGATTGGGGCGCCTCCCGGCTATGTGGGTTATGAAGAGGGCGGCTATCTCACGGAAGCGGTGCGCCGCAAACCCTATAGCGTGATACTGCTCGACGAAATTGAAAAGGCGCATCCGGATGTATTCAACATCCTGTTGCAGGTCTTGGATGACGGCAGGCTAACCGACGGTCAGGGTCGTACAGTGGATTTCCGCAATACCGTGATCATCATGACCTCCAACCTGGGCTCCCAGCACATCCAGAGTATGGCGGGCCAACCCTATGATGTGGTTAAGGAAGTGATCTGGACGGAACTCAAGCAAAGTTTCCGGCCCGAATTCCTGAACCGTATCGACGAGGTGGTGGTCTTCCATTCGTTGGATGCCAAGCACATCGAGGCTATTGCGCGCATTCAGTTGCAGCGCTTGGCCGAGCGTCTGGCAGAACGCGAAATGCGTCTGGAGGTGTCGGATGCGGCGGTAGCGCAGTTGGCGCGTACCGGCTTCGACCCAGTGTTCGGTGCAAGACCTCTGAAGCGTGCGATCCAGCAGCATATCGAGAACCCGATTGCCAAGCTGATTCTGGATGGGACCTTCAGCGAGAAGGACGTCGTTCCGGTGGATTGGCAGGAGGACAAGTTCGTTTTTGAGCGAACCCTGCAATAAGTGTCAGGCGGGGCGGTGCAGCGTCGCCACTGCGCGACGACTGCGCCGCATGGCCTGCGCCCCAATGAACGATCCCAAGCTAAGCACCAGAAACGCCGGACCCCAGCCGAACTCACGCACCAGCCAGGGAATCAGCCAGATGATGGGAACGGTGAGCAGAAACCCAAGGGCCAGCTGGATGGTAAGAATGGACCCGACATATTCCCCCTGCGCGGTTTCGGTTAGCAGGGCGGAGAACTGGGCCGAATCAGCGACGATGCTCAAGCCCCATATCAGCCCCAGACCCAGCACCAGCAATGGATGGTCGGTAACGAAGCCGATAACGGCGGCCATCAGCCCTGATATCACCAATGACCAGTATGCCGTGGTGCTGCGGCCATAATGATCGCTCGCCAGCCCTGCAAGCAGGCATCCCAGCCCGCCTATGCCGATTACCGCAAATGTCGCCAATGCGGCCAGCACACCAGCATTAATGATGGCGGCTTGCTCTAGAACATAGAAATAGAAAACGGCAAACCAAGCCCACATGGCGTAGAGCTCCCACATGTGACCCAGGTAGCCCAACGTCACCCAGAAGACTGCAGGTGTCTTGAAGGCGCGAATGGCCGCCAGGGGCTGAAAAGGTTGACGTGGGTAGGGGTAGGGGCCTTCCCTGACGAAGGCGGCAACGACGAGGCCGCCCAGCACGGCGCAAGCGGAGGTGCATAGCACCACGACTTCCCAGGCCAAGCCGCCTAACGCGTTCACAAGATGTGGAGTTGCCGATCCGACCGTGATCGCGGCGATAAGTACCCCCAATGCAAAGCCGCGTTGCGATTGAAACCAGGTGGAGGTCAGTTTCATGGCCGGCGGGTAGACGATGGCCAAGAAAAAGCCGGTCAGTAGCCGAGCGCCAATGACCCCTGCGGCCTGTGGCACCCAGAGTATGCACAAGTTCACCGTGGCGGCCGCTACGGCGCCTATCAGTATTAAGGCCCGGCCACTGTAACGGTCAGCCCAACCGAATAAGGCTGATGACAGCGCACCGCAAACGAAGCCGATCTGTACGGAAATCGTCAGCCACACCCTGCCGGTCTCGCTGAGCGCGAGGTGCGTTGTTAATTGATGCACCACCGCCGTGGCGGAAAACCAGGTGGTCATGATGAGCGTGATGGATAGCGCCATCAGGCCCAGTGTTTTCCAGCGATTGTGGTCGACAGGCATGAGCGGGTGCGGGGCGGCCGGTGATCAGTTCAATGGCGCGTCGATTTTAGTCTGCCTAGCGTAGGAGCCCAATACCGCTGCGAGAAAGCCCTGCACGATCGCTCTATCGTCA
>JAJUGV010000089.1 GCA_029265795.1 Alcaligenaceae bacterium | reverse complement strand
GTTCAGGCAACGAAATTCGCTTCGCGATCGGCCAATGCTCGCTTGGCGCCATCCTGGTGGCCGAAAGCGCTCGCGGCATTTGCGCGATTTTGCTGGGCGATGACCCAGAGCTTTTGCTGCAGGACTTGCAAAGGCGCTTCCCGAAGGCCCACCTGACAGGCGGTGATGCGGAATTCGAGGAACGGGTCGCGAAGGTGGTGGGCTTGGTCGAAGCCCCATCACTGGGCTTCGACTTGCCTTTGGATATTCGGGGCACCGCCTTTCAGGAACGGGTCTGGCAGGCGCTAAGGGCGATACCGGCCGGCACAACCGTCAGCTATGCCGAACTGGCGGCTCGTGTCGGCACCCCGGCCGCAATACGGGCCGTGGCGTCGGCCTGCGGGGCGAACAGTCTGGCTGTCGCCATTCCCTGCCACCGCGTCGTGCGGCGCAACGGGGATCTTGCCGGGTACCGTTGGGGTATTGAACGCAAGCGAGAGCTGTTGAAGCGGGAAAGCACAGAAGGCTGAAAAACTGTTGCAGGCGCCTTTCCACGTTAGAATGGCGGCCTTCTGAAGCGCCTGCATGTCATATACCGCACTGACGTTAATCGTTCTGGCCGCATTCATCCATGCGACCTGGAATCTCCTTGCCAAGCGTGCTGCTCAGGCGGGGCCGACGTTCGTCTTCGTGTACACCACGATTTCGGCAATCGCGTATTTGCCATGGATGATCTGGCTGATCATTGACGGTGCCGTCGCATGGTCGCTTCCGGTCATCATATGCATCGCCATGAGCGGAGCCCTGCACCTCGTCTATAGCCTTTTATTGCAACGCGGGTATCAGGTGGCGGATTTATCGGTGGTTTATCCGATTGCTCGCGGTACAGGCCCGATGCTCTCAACGGTCGGTGCCTTTCTGCTACTCGGCGAGGACCCGAGCCCCCATGGCATCGCGGGCCTGCTGGCCATCGTTTCGGGCATCGTGCTGATTTCGACTCAAGGCAATCTCGCGAAATTTCGCGAGCCCTCTGCGCGCCGCGGCGTGCATTGGGGCATGCTGACGGGCACAGCCATATCCAGCTATACGGTCGTGGACGCCTACGGCGTAAAAGCGCTGGGCATTCACCCGGTGGTATTGGATTGGTGCTCGAACGTTGTGCGAGTGATTGTGCTTGCGCCGTGGGTGGTGGCGAACCGGCATTTGTTGCGGTCGCGAATGCGCAAGCGTTGGGGGCTGGCCATTGCCGTGGGCCTGCTTGCTCCGCTTTCGTACATCCTGGTACTGCTTGCACTGCAGATCGGCGCGCCCCTGAGCCTGGCAGCGCCGGCCCGGGAGATGTCCATGATGGTGGGCGCCTTGTTCGGCATGGTCATCCTTCGTGAGAAGGTCGGGCCTGCTCGCCTGTTAGGCTGCGCCATTCTGATGGTAGGGGTCATTCTGCTTGGCATGGCCTGATCACGGGCGCTGAAAGGCCTGCCTGGCGCGCTCGACTTCACCGCGCTGTACGCAGCCCGGGGCGTGATCATTCACCAGCCCCATCGCTTGCATGAATGAATACATGGTGGTGGGCCCCACGAACTTCCACCCACGTTTTTTCAGTTCCCTGGACAAGGCGATCGACTCTGGAGACGTAGTCGCCACGCCAGGGTCGGCCGCAGCCTCTTTGGGTTCGAATTGCCACACGAACGCTGCCAGCGACGACTCGGTCTGGATAAGTTCAAGGGCACGCCGCGCATTATTGATGACGGCCGCGATCTTACCCTTATGGCGGACAATGCCGGCGTCCTGCATCAGGCGCGAAACATCATCTTCGGTGTAAGCCGCAATGCGGGCAAAGTCGAAACCGTGGAACGCGGCCCGGAAGTTCTCGCGTTTCTCGAGTATGGTCCGCCAACTTAGCCCCGACTGAAAGCCTTCCAGGCACAGTTTTTCGAAAAGCCGGCGGTCATCGCTCACGGGAAAGCCCCATTCCGTGTCGTGATACCGAAGATACTCTGGGGTGGCGAGGCACCACGGGCAGCGAGGCCGGCCGTCTGGGCCGGATAAGGTGGGTGGATGTGTCATGACGTGAAAGCTCTGTTCCGGTAATTGATGCTGCCTGCACTTTGCCCGCGTAGCGCCTGAGTCGTCAATGCGTACATGCCGTTGGAACGGGGGTTGCTGCCCTAAGGGCTCTCCGCCTCTTCCCCAGGCGGCCATTTGAGTCTAAAGGAGTTCCCTATGGCGAAATGCGATTCTTGCGGCAACGACTACGACAAATCCTTCCAGCTGACCTTCTCCGGGACGACGTACACCTTCGACAGCTTCGAGTGCGCCATCCACAAAGTGGCACCGCGCTGCGAACACTGCCAGGTCCCGATCATCGGACACGGCCTGGAGAAGGAAGGGCGGATGTTCTGCTGCGCCCATTGCGCCGACCACGCGGGTGTCAGTGGCTTGCGTGACCGCGTTCAGTGATTCAAAGGCCCGCAGCATCACGGGCGAGCTCCGGGACACAGGGGCGAATACCCTCAGGCACTTTCCACCATGGATAGAATCTCCGTGGCCCACACTTGGCTCTTCAACCACTTACGGTTGAACTGCTCCACCGTCTGAGGCGCCCAGCCCCTCGTGTCTGCCGATTCGAACGCCTCGACATCGCGCAAAAGCTCGCCCAAAGCACCTTTGTTGTGCAATACGGCGTCAATGATTTCCGGCGAAAGTGACAGCTCTTCGAGCAAGGAAGGCAGCGTCTTTCGCAGCATTTCACCCATCAGGGAAAGCAAGCCGGCCAGGAAGGCGGCATCGGTACTGAAGGCCTTGCTGCCGGCCGCCAGGTGTTCACACACCCGTGCGCGGGTAAGTGCTCGCGACAACAGCAATTTGCTGGCAGGCCCGTTGCGTGCGATCAGCATGGTGACCGCCATATTGCGGACTTGCTTCAGACCCAACATCCGCAGCACCTGTCCGATGGTTTCGATCCTGCCCCGGTAGTGAAAATAGGCGGAGTTGGCGTACTTCAGCAGCAGCATGGTGAGCTGCGGATCCTGCGCAATGAGGTGCTCAATTGCCTTGAAGTCGGCATCCTCCTTGTGCAGCTCACCGGTCAGACGCATTAGCGCTGCATGGTTGTTGTATCGCTCGTCGTCAGGATTTTCCAACGTTTCCGGGCGTGCGTAGAAATACCCTTGAAATAGCTCAAAGCCCTACTCGCGTAGCGTCTCGAAAGTGCCGTAGTCCTCGACTTTCTCCGCGAGAAGCCTCAGGTCCAGAAGCTTGAAGTAGGAGACGGCAGCTGCATCCACAGGCTGGAGAACGTCTATCTTCACAATATCCGCGACCTCGAGCAGCGGCTTTGTTTCGGGGGTGAGCACGAAGTCATCCAGTGCGACCTCAAACCCCATGGCGCGAATCTGCCTTAGCGACGCCAACACCTCGGGCTCGCCTGCAACGCTTTCGAGCACTTCAATGACCACCCGGCCCGGCACAGGCGGAAGCAACTCCGGTTTGAGCAGCCATTCGCGCGGAGCGTTGACGAAGACCTTACGGCTACCCGCAAGGCGGTCGATCCCAATTTCGTGAAAGGCGATATGGCACACACGAGCCGTTGCCGTCATCTGCTGATCGGCGTCCAGGCTGACCGATGTGTCGCATGCACTTTCACGATAGAGAAGCTCGTCTGCCACATGGACGAGCTTGTCATCACAGATCGGCTGCATTGCGACGCAATAGCGTTGAAGCGGAGACGGATCGCCCGCCACGAGGTCTGTATCCTCGTACTGCCCTACAGCGTCGCCCATGCGTCAGCCCCTCCAGTGTTTCTTTTAGTAATATCTGCGTAATCATATACAGATCGCATGGTGAGAGGCAATTCCATGCTTCCAGAGAACACTGTCTGAACCGTCAGCCGCGGGCCGTCACTTCACCCCCGGTAGCTCCATTTCAAAGCCTGCCTTTTCCAACTCCCACTGACACTGCTCGAATCCCGTGGCCGGCACGCGTTCGTCAGTGCGGTCGCTGATGGCATTCAGGCGTTCCAGGATGATGGCTGGCGCCTGCTCCGAACCCAGCTCGTCGCCAAGGGTGATGCCGCGCGTCATCGTGATGTGGGCCGCCTCGACGCTGCCCCCGCCCGACAACACGATCATCTTGCTGGGAGCATCCTCCGTTAAGAGCGCCACCACAGCAGGGCTCACCGCAGAAGCAGGAAGTTGCTCGAGCGACTCGGGAGTGAGTATGCCTTCGGTCATGCCGGTAGCCGCCGTAGGAGCGATGCAATTGACGCGGATATTGTTTCGGGCACCTTCCAGAGCTAGCGTCTGCATGAGGCCAACCAACGCCATTTTGGCCGCCGCATAGTTGGACTGGCCGAAGTTTCCATACAGACCTGACGAAGACGTGGTGAGCACGATCCGGCCGTATCCCTGCTCGCGCATGCCGTCCCAGACCGCCTTGATCGCATGGACGCTGCCCATGAGATGCACATCGAGCACCAGCCGGAACTCATCGAGCGACATCTTGGTGAAGCTGCGATCTCTCAGCACGCCGGCGTTGCACACCAGCGCGTCCACCCTGCCCCACTTTGTAATGGCCCGCTGCGCCATGGCCTGCATGGCAGCGAAATCCGTAACATCTCCGCCGTCAGCGATCGCCTCGCCCCCCGCGCGTTGTATCTCTTCAACGACACGACCGGCCGGAGAATCCGGGTCAGAGCCCGCCACATCGTTGACCACAACGCGAGCTCCATGCCGGGCAAGCTCCAAGGCGTGCGCCCTACCGAGTCCGGTGCCGGCACCGGTGACGATGGCCACACGGCCTTCCAATAGCTTTTGCATACACCCCCCTTTTCTCTTCTTCTTTATGGAAACGACTCTGTGCGACTGAAAGCCCTGCGATTCTGGCACGTTAAACCATCAGCCGGCATACTTCTTTGCCCCGGCGACACAAATGACGGCCGCCAATGTCACGATCAACATGGCCCAGCTTACCGGCTCGTGCAACAGCAACGCGGCCAGCCCCAAACCCATGAATGGCTGGATTAGCTGCAGTTGACCCACTGCAGCAATGCCGCCTTGGGCCAGCCCACGGTACCAGAACACGAAGCCGATCAGCATGCTGAACAGCGACACGTAGGCCAGCCCGAACCACGCCCGACCACCAATATGGGCGAAGGACGCCGGCATGGTGAGCAAGGCCAGCGGCAGCATGATAGGCAGCGACAGCACCAGCGCCCAGCTGATCACTTGCCATCCGCCCAGTGTTCTGGACAGGCGCGCGCCTTCGGCATACCCCAAGCCACAAACGACCACCGCCGCAAGCATCAACAGGTCACCACGTAGCG
Source organism: Alcaligenaceae bacterium (assembly GCA_029265795.1). GTDB lineage: Bacteria > Pseudomonadota > Gammaproteobacteria > Burkholderiales > Burkholderiaceae_B > Yanghanlia. The sequence goes on along the minus strand of JAJUGV010000089.1, from coordinate 6,975 downwards.
AGGCTTGGATACCACCCCTCGCCGCGTAGCCGGCAACGAAGCCCGCACCTACCACGGAGAATAGCCAGAACGCCGGGCGCGGACGCTCACCGGCACGCATGACGGCGAACATCGCCGTACACAGCGGCAGAAGACCTATAAAGACGATGGAATGCGCCGAAGTGATGTATTGGAGCGCGAGCGCGGTGAACAAGGGAAAGCCCACCACAACCCCTAGAGCGGTCACTGCGAGCGCCGGCACATCCGTGCGCCTTGGCCGAGGTTGCCGCAGCGCGAGCAAGAGACCCAGGCCAAGCAGCGCCGCGATGGTCGCCCGTGCGGCGGTCAGGAAGGTGGGATCGAAATCGGCAACCGCCACACGCGTGGCGGGTAAAGAGCCCGCAAAGATGGTCACGCCAAGAAAGCCATTGACCCACCCGCTCACCGCCTTATCCATTGAATTGTTCCTGGTTGGTCCCCACTGCTCACCGGCGTACGTTTGGGCCGTGCAATTTTTCGGGACTTCAGCATGATACAGCCATGGAAACGGGCCGCGTTGTAACGTCGGCAGTCACAAACACTGCTGATCCATTACGAATCACCGAGTTCCTGCCCCACTTATTTCAGCGTCCTGCAAAAACGGGTTGTGTGGCTTGCCGCGTTCAGTACCGGTGTCTACGCTGAGGTCAGGATAAGCAACAGGAGTACCTCATGACACTCGCAGCACGAATCAGTAAGTTGGCACTCATCGGCCTGGCCACCTTGGCAGTAGCCGGCTGTGCAAGCCACTATGACAGGAAATCCACCAACACCATGATGGGAGCCGGTGTCGGAGCCGCAGCAGGGGCTGTGGTATCGCAGGGCAACCCGTGGATGACACTAGGCGGCGCCGCGGCAGGCGGCGTGCTCGGCAATATCCTGACCGAAGACCGGGACAACCGCCGCTCACGCGGCTGGGACCGGGGAAACAAGCGAAAGTCACATCACTACACACGTGACCGAGACAATCGCCGATATGATGGGCGTAGAAACCGCCACCGATAAGCCCGTTCCTACGCCATGATCGAAATCTATAAGCCGAAAACCGAATCCGAAGCAGCCGTCATTACTTCACTCATGGAGGCGTATGGAATCAACCATTTCATGCGCGGCGGCGCCTTCAGCAAGATGTACCCCGGCCCGGTTTCCAATAGCCTGAACGCTCAGGCACTCATGGTGCAGGAAGATCAGGCAGAACTCGCGCGGCAATTGCTGCGCGAGTTTTTGGAGGATGAGAATTGATGACATGGCTATAGCCGGCGTCTTCGATCGCGACGTTTACTCAATGCCCCGCACGCTGTACGACGAAAACCAAATCTCTCATAAAACTCGGCCACTTGGGCATCCTTGGCGTCCACGATCAACACACGTACGCCCAGCGTCCGCCGCACGTGATGCCGTCACGATCATGCTGCCTCCATCCAGGACGGCAAAGGTCAACGCCATGCCTCAGGGCTTCGCCAGGCGCGAGGCAGCATCCATTGCCTTCTTCAGGCGAGCGCTGGGGCGCAACAGTGCGTCCAGCGCATTCAGAAAATGACGCGACTCTGCCTCTGATAGCGTGACGATTGTATCGGCGGAGATCGTTGCATCGGCTTCGCGCAGCGCGGCATCGCGGACAAAAGACGACACTGCCATGCCGCGTAGAGCTGCAGCTTTGGCTATGCGATCCTTGTCACGAGCTTCCAGACGAAGGTCAAGGCGAGCGGTTGCTCTGGTCATGATGGACTCCAGTTTGTACGGAGTTATACCTTACACAGACATAACCTGGTCTCTATAGGTGCGCGGGAGTTGGTTTACTTCCACTCCGGCCGCCGGCTGCTCGTGCAGCCCAGGCGCTCACAGCCATGGCCGGTTCCGGCCTCGTGGCCTCGGACACGACATTGCTATCCCGGATGATCATCTAGTCGAAACGGAAGGGCTCGGCCGGAGTCTTATCACGCGCCCTCTTGAAGACGGCTAAGTCTTCGTTCGTCAAACGGACCTCCGCTTCCGTGCTACGGCCATGCTCCGCAGCTCGCACCCGCAATGCACTCACCCTGGCAAAAGCTGGCCATGATGCCGCAAAAGCCGCACATCACCTAAGTCTTTGGGGAGGCACCACCCTCAAACCAATCTTGATGCTTCCTTCAGTCGCCAGACCGTGCGCGACGAAAAAAAGCCCGCACTTACGCGGGCTTAGTGGCTTTCCATGCCTTCGGGCGCCTGGTCTATGCCAGAGGCGGAATCACTCCCACTCAATCGTCGCAGGCGGCTTACTCGACACATCGTAGGTCACGCGGTTGATGCCGCGCACTTCATTGATGATGCGTGACGACACCTTCTTCAGCAGCGAATACGGCAGCTCAGCCCAGTCTGCAGTCATGAAGTCGGTTGTCTGCACGGCGCGCAGCGCCACGACGTAATCGTAGGTGCGACCGTCGCCCATGACGCCCACCGATTTCACGGGCAGGAAGACGGTGAAGGCCTGGGAGGTCAGGTCGTACCAGCTCTTGCCGCTGATGTGGTCGATGGTATTGCGCAGTTCCTCGATGAAGATGGCATCGGCACGGCGAAGCAAATCGGCGTACTCGCGTTTCACTTCACCGAGGATACGAACACCCAGGCCCGGCCCCGGGAAGGGATGGCGGTACACCATGATGGGTGGCAGGCCCAGCGCGACGCCCAGCTTGCGGACTTCGTCCTTGAAAAGCTCACGCAGAGGTTCAAGCAGCTTCAGGTTCAAGGTTTCAGGCAGACCGCCGACGTTGTGGTGCGACTTGATGGCCACCGCCTTGCCGGTCTTCGACGCAGCCGACTCGATCACATCCGGATAAATGGTGCCTTGCGCAAGCCATCGTGCGTTCTTGAGCTTGCTGGCTTCAGCCTGGAAGATTTCCACGAATTCGCGGCCGATGATCTTGCGCTTGGCTTCTGGGTCGGTCACGCCGGCCAGCTTGCCGAGAAACTGTTCAGAGGCGTCGACGTGGATGATCTTGATGCCGAAGTGACCGGCAAAGGTGTCCATGACCTGCTGGGCCTCATTGAGGCGCAGCAAGCCGTGATCGACGAAGACGCAAGTGAGTTGGTCGCCGATGGCTTTATGGATCAGGGCGGCCGCCACCGAGGAGTCCACGCCGCCCGACAAGCCCAGAATGACCTCGTCGCTGCCGACCTGCTCGCGAATGCGCTCTACGGCTTCCTGCACGTAGTCCGGCATGTTCCAGTCGAGCGTGCAGCCGCAGATTTCGATCACAAAGCGGGTGAGCATGGCTTCACCCTGGGTGGTGTGGGTCACTTCCGGATGGAACTGAACGCCGTAGAAGCCGCGCTCTTCGTCCGCCATGCCGGCAATGGCGCAGCTGGGCGTGGAAGCCATGAGCTTGAAGCCCGGCGGCAACGCTGTCACTTTGTCTCCATGGCTCATCCATACCTTGAGCATTCCGTTGCCGTCGGGCGTGGTGAAGTCCTGCAGGCCATCAAGCAGCTTGGTGTGCCCGTGTGCCCTTACTTCGGCATACCCGAACTCGCGCTGATCCGACCACTCCACCTTGCCGCCCAACTGCAGCGCCATGGCTTGCATGCCATAACAAATGCCCAGCACCGGCACGCCCATTTCGAACACGCGACTCGGCACTTTCAGGGCTTCTTCCTGATACGCAGACGCGTGACTACCTGAGAGAATGATGCCTTTCAGGCCTGTTTGTGCGTCGAGAAACGCGTTGTCGACATCACCGGGATGAATCTCGCAATAGACCCCTGCTTCGCGGATGCGGCGAGCAATGAGCTGTGTAACCTGGGATCCATAATCGAGGATGAGTATGCGCTGATGCATGATGGGAGACAATAGAAGAATTCAAGGCGTTAATGTAACGTATCGGCCCGGTTTACGCAGGAGCAAACATGCCCAATTCGCCGTCCACCCGTGTTGTCGCCTGGGCCGGTTTCGTGGCTCTGGCGGTGGCCATGGGCATTGGACGCTTTGCCTTCACACCGCTGTTGCCAATGATGCAAGCCGACCTGCAGGTCGGCCTGGCTCAAGGTGGCTGGCTGGCCAGCGCCAACTATCTCGGTTACCTTGCCGGCGCGCTCACGGCGGCTTATCTGCCGTGGCGAGCGTCCACCCTGCTGCTGATGGGGCTGTTTTCCGTCGCGGCGACCACTGCGCTCATGGGCGTATCAACCAGCTGGTCAAGCTGGATTGCGTGGCGTTCCATCGCCGGCGTGGCCAGCGCATGGGTTCTGGTGGCGGCGGCTTCATTGTGCCTGGGCCGGCTTGCCCTGGCCGGCGCAACCCATAGATCCGGCCAGGTATTCGCCGGTGTGGGCGGCGGCATTGCGCTCTCGGGATTGATCTGCCTGCTGCTCGATTTGCGCGGTTTCACTTCCGCTCAAGCATGGCTGATTCTGGCAGCGCTGGCGGCAGTCGCCATGCTGGCCACCCGCCCTTTGTGGTCGGGCCCCGTGCCCGTTCAGGCGGGAACACAGGACACCGCCGCTCGAAGCGATGGCAACGGGCAATGGCGGTTGATACTGAGCTATGGCTTCTTCGGCTTCGGGTATATCCTGCCGGCCACGTTCCTGCCTGCACAGGCCCGTACGCTGCTCGACGACGCACCTCTCTTCGGCCTGGCGTGGCCGCTCTTCGGTCTGGCGGCGGCGCTGTCCACTCTGGCGTGCAGCACCCTGCTGCGGCGCTTTTCCCGGCGGTTTCTCTGGATGGTCGCGCAGCTGATTATGGCGGTGGGCGTCGTGATGCCGGTGTTGCTGCCGGGCCTGACCGGAATCGTGATTGCCGCCCTCTGTGTAGGCGGCACCTTCATGGTGATCACCATGCTGGGCATGCAGCAGGCACAAGTAACGGGTGGCGCCAGGGCGCGCGCACTAATGGCGAGCCTGACTGCCGCCTTTGCCGCCGGCCAACTGGCAGGCCCGGTATTCTTCAGTCTGGTGCACGAGCATCTGGGCGGAACGCTGGATAGCTCGCTATATGTGGCTGCCGTCACGCTGGTGGCTGGCTGCCTGCTATTGCTGAAGCCGTTCCCGGCACAGCAGCCAGGAACGGCGGACAGCAACGAGCTTGAGTAATGACGAAGGCCGGATCAGCAGACCCGGCCTTCGGTTAACAACCGCCAGATTTAATCAGCGCGGTAGTTGGGCGCTTCCTTCGTAATCTGCACGTCGTGGACGTGCGATTCCCGCACACCGGCCGCCGTGATTTCGACGAATTCAGCCTTGGTACGCATCTGCTCGATGGTGGCGCAACCGCAGTAGCCCATCGACGCACGCACCCCACCCACCAACTGATAAATGATGGCGATGACGCTGCCCTTGTAAGGTACGCGGCCTTCAATGCCTTCGGGCACGAGTTTGTCGACGTTGTTGTTCGGATCCTGGAAATAGCGATCTGCCGAGCCGTCGGACATGGCGCCTACGCTGCCCATACCGCGGTACGACTTGTACGAGCGCCCCTGATACAGAACGACCTCGCCCGGAGCTTCCTCAGTTCCGGCGAACATGCCGCCCATCATGCAGCTGGACGCACCCGCCGCAAGCGCCTTGGCGATGTCACCGGAATAACGGATGCCGCCATCGGCGATGAGCGGGACTCCGGTGCCTTCGAGCGCTTCAGCCACATCGGAAATTGCAGTAATCTGAGGAACGCCGACACCGGCAACGATACGTGTGGTGCAGATGGAGCCCGGGCCGATCCCGACCTTGACGCCGTCAGCCCCGGCTTCAACCAGGGCACGGGCAGCGGCGCCCGTGGCGATATTGCCGCCGATCACCTGAATACGTGGATAGTTCTGCTTGACCCAGCGCACGCGATCAATCACGCCGGCCGTATGGCCATGCGCCGTATCCACCACGATGGCATCGACACCTGCTGCAGCCAATCTGGCTACGCGCTCTTCCGTGCCCTCGCCTACACCCACGGCCGCCGCCACGCGCAGCTGCCCGTGGGCATCCTTGCAGGCATTGGGGTGTTCGGTGTTCTTGACGATATCCTTGACCGTGGCCAGACCGCGCAGTTCGAAGGCGTCGTTCACGATCAGTACGCGCTCGAGGCGGTGCTTGTGCATGAGCGCCTGCGCTTCGTCGAGCGTGGCGCCTTCGTGCATCGTGACCAGTTTCTCTTGCGGCGTCATGATTTCGCGCAACGGCAAATCGAGGCGGTCTTCAAAGCGGAGGTCACGGTTGGTGACGATGCCGACCAGCTTGCGGCCTTCCACAACCGGCAGGCCGGAAATACCGTGTTCACGTTGCAGCGCAATGGCATCGCGCACGCGCATATCCGCCGTCACCGTGACCGGATCGATCACGATACCGAATTCATGCCGCTTGACCCGGGAGACTTCGCGGGCCTGGGCTTCGATAGACAGGTTTTTGTGAACGACCCCGATCCCGCCTTCCTGTGCCATAGCGATGGCCAGGCCGGCTTCGGTGACCGTGTCCATGGCAGCTGACACAAGGGGGATGTTCAGGGTGATGTCGCGCGTGAAACGGGTGGACAAATTCGTATCGCGCGGAAGGATGTCCGAGTATGCAGGCACCAACAGGACGTCGTCGAACGTCAGTGCTTTCTTGATGAGGCGCATGTACGAGCTCCGTGCAAAGAATGATTATACCGCGGGGTGCATCGGGGTTCAGCCCACCCACACCCGCGCATTACGGAACATGCGCATCCACGGCGTGTAACCGCCGTTAGGCATGTCGGCGCCGCCCTTGTCGGCCGCCCCCCAGCGGGCCGGTGCCCACGACATCATCACATTTCGCGTCACGCGTTCCGGATGCGGCATCAGGACCGTGTAGCGACCGTCTGCCGTCGTCACGCCAGTAAGCCCGCCTGCGCTTCCATTCGGGTTGTACGGATACTGCTCAGTCGGCTTGCCGTGGTGGTCCACATACCGGAGCGCCGTGATCGCTTGTGCGGGATCGCCCTGGCGTTCGAAGTTGGCATAACCTTCGCCGTGCGCC
>JAJUGV010000070.1 GCA_029265795.1 Alcaligenaceae bacterium | reverse complement strand
GCTAAGCCGTTGGTGGTCATGATCGCGGGTGTCAACGGGGCCGGCAAGACCACGTCTATCGGCAAACTGGCCCATGCCTTTCAGGGGCAGGGAGCCAGCGTGTTGCTGGCGGCGGCGGACACTTTCCGTGCCGCTGCGCGGGAGCAGTTAATGGAGTGGGGCGCTCGAAACAATGTCACTGTCGTTTCACAAGAAGGCGGCGATCCCGCTGCAGTGGCATTTGATGCGGTCAACGCCGGTCGGGCTCGCCAGGCAGGAGTGGTGATGGTGGACACCGCCGGGCGTCTTCCGACGCAGCTACATCTTATGGAAGAGCTTAAAAAGATCAAGCGAGTGGTGGCCAAAGCGGACGGCAATGCTCCCCACGAAGTGCTGCTGGTGGTAGACGGCAATACTGGTCAGAATGCGATTTCTCAGGTGAAGGCCTTCGACGCTGCCATCGGTCTGACCGGTCTGATTGTCACCAAGTTGGACGGCACCGCGAAGGGCGGTACGTTGGCGGCGCTGGCGGCCGGTAGCCAGGGGGTGAGGACTATCCCCGTGTACTGGATCGGGGTGGGTGAGGGCATGCACGATCTGCAACCGTTTGTGGCACGTGAGTTTGCCAACGCTCTGTTGGGAGACTGACCGGTAGCGCTTAGCTGCGTGCGCGGCCGCTTTTCTTGGCCGAAGCCGGCTTGAAACGGCCGGCCTTTGCTAGCGTCTGCAGCGCCATATGCGACGCTTTGGCTTCGTGTTCTTGGGTTGCCGCGAGCCAGCCCAGGGCGAACATCGCTGAGGAATGCCGGGCACCGGCACCGCGATAGTATTCCGCTGCCACGTAGAGGTCATTCAATTGCCCCAGCGCCTTTTGAGCGGAAACCAGGGCCCGACGTAATGCGTCCAGACGGGCGGGCTCCAATACGCCTTGTGCGAACTCCATGCCATAACGCAGGCGTTTGACCCGCTTGCGCACGAGGTGACGTTCGTCCCAGTCAGCCTTTAGAAAGTGTGGCGCCCGGCGATTGATGTTGTCCAGCCACTGGTTTAGGCGTTTGCTCAGAATGGGCGCTGCGCTTTTGGCTTCCGATGTGTTGCTCGTCAGCTCGTCGCCGTAGACCACCAGGTGTTCAAGCAGGTCAAGCAAAACCCGCTGAAACTCGGGCGTGGCCGTCATGCCCGCCCGCGTTGGCGATTGGTCCGGCGTATCCAGGATTTCGGGGGCCATGTTTGGCGGCATGCCCGCCTGTATCAGACGGGGAAGCAATTCGGTCTGAATGACGTCAAGGTCGCGTGCCTGCCCCAGGATGCGAAAGTGATGCTTGAGATGTTCAAGCAGGCTTTCAGGGTAGCCGGAAGCTTCACCGAAAAGCTGCCAGCAGGCACGCAGGCGCCGGATGCCGACACGTATCTGATGGACGTAGTCAATCCGCAACTCATGCGTGGTCTTCATCCCGTCCACACCTGCCAGAAAGGTGCTGTTGCGAATGATCTGACTCATGCAGTCATTGGCACACTCCAGATAAGCGGCGCCGACGTTGGTATCGACCGGCAGCACGATTTGGCCGGCTCGTACAGGTGCCGCCAGTCGCTGTACATGCTGGGTGCTCAAGGGAGGCGGCTTGGCGGGCTTGTCATCGTGGGCCTGCAGCACTGCGACCCGATTCACATCGGGACTGCCTGCGGCCAGCGTCGCGAGAGCATCACCTCGCTCAGCCTTGCTACGCAGCTCCAGAATCAATTGGTGCTCACGCAGCCATTCGCGCGACAGTTCGAACAAGTCGGCGGCGTCGCCTGATACACCTTCGAGTTCAAGTTCATGAATGGGAAGCGCAAGATCGCCCGCCAGTATCGCCCCTTCGTCGTAGGCGAGTTCCGCCGTGCCGGAGGCGGTCGGAACGATTTTTTTTAGGCGGGTGACGTGCGTGGTGTAGCGGCAGATCAGCCGATCAGCCACATCGCTGATTAGCGACTCAATATGAGTGCCCGCATAAACGCTCAGGTCGAGCACGGGCTCGGGACGCGGATGATTCCATTCAATACGGGAAAGCTCATCGGGACCGGGCAGCTTGATCGTCTGTACCCAGGCGTCACCTTCACGTCGGACACGCAGTGCAATTCCTGCCCGTGCGAGCGACTGAGTTGAGGTGTCGTAGTAGCGGGCGTGTAGCTCGATGGCTGCGGCCCCCAGCTTCAGAAGGTGCGATTTCAGGCCGGCGCGTCGCCGCACCGGCACATGAAACTTGACTTCGCGCTCCAGCATGCAGCCGACCTTTTGCGTTTAGAGCAAGGAGCGACGCGAACGGGTAATGATGATTTCCGCGAGGATGACCACTCCGAAAATCAGCAGCAGGATCAGTGCGACCCTGTCCCATTGGAACAGATCCATCGCGCTATTCAGAGCCATGCCGATGCCGCCGGCACCCACCAGCCCCAGTACGGCGGATTCGCGTACGTTAATGTCCCAGCGAAGCAGAACAATGGACCAGAATGCGGGCCGAATCTGTGGCCAGTAGCCATACTGAATGATGGAGCCCAGACTTGCGCCGGTCGCGGTCAGTGCTTCCACCGGGCCGGGTTGCGCTTCTTCGATGGCTTCACCTAGCAGCTTGCCCACAAAGCCGATGGAACGGAAAGCGATTGCCATCGTGCCGGCCAGCGCGCCCGGGCCGAAAATGGCAATGAACAGCAGCGCCCAGACCAGCGAGTTAATGGATCGGCTGGAGACCAGAATGAAACGCGCCAGCAAATTCAGGCTGCGGCTGGGAGTGAGGTTGTTTGCCGCCAACAGGCCTACAGGCACGGCCAGAACAATTGCCAGGAGCGTGCCCAGCGTGGCCATGTGCAGTGTTTCGATGAGCGCAGTGCTGATGGTCCCCTGGAAGCTCGCCCAGTCGACGGGCCACATGCGATTGACGAGGTCCACCATCTGGGTGGGCGCATCGTAGAGAAATTCGGGAATGATGTCGATCGTGCGGGCCGACTGCACGATGGCGACAATAAACAGCAGATACAGCGCAAAGCGCAGCAGCCGCTGCCCTACGGTATAGCGCTGCCACTGTTGTGGGTACGATTGCAGGGCTTCGGTGCTCATAAATCTTCTCCCGCCGGGGCGCGGAATTGGGTCTGGGGCTTGCGCCGCAGCAGTTCACCAAGCGAGACGTTGTCCAGCAGAATGGCGCGCACCATGCGTGCCAGCAGTTCACCCAACATGATGATGGCAATGATGGTCAGCAGGATCGTGCACACGAAATCGTAGTCGAAGCGCTGGAATGCCGAGAACAAGGTGCCGCCTATGCCGCCTGCGCCCACAATGCCCACCATGGTGGAGTTGCGCAGGTTTGAGTCTAGCTGGTAGGTGGAAAACCCGACAAAACGAGCAAAGACTTGCGGCATGACCGCGAAAATAATGACATTGGCAAACGAGGCGCCGCTGGCTCGCACAGCCTCGACCTGCTTGAGGGAGATCTCTTCTATGGCCTCTGTAAAGAGCTTGCCGATGAAGCCAATTGAGGCGACGGTGAGCGCCAGTACGCCCGCCAGCGCGCCGAAGCCGACCGCCTTCACGAAAATAATCGCGACAATAACAGGATGCAGAGCGCGGCACAGTGCAACCAGTGCGCGGGAAGGCCAAGTGGCCCATGCCGGCATCAGGTTACGTGCGCCCAGCAAGCTGATAGGCAGCGCAAGCAGAATGCCGAGGGTGGACGCCAGTACCGCGATCTCCAGGCTTTCAGCGATGCCCTGCCAAAGAATGTTGAGTCGCTCCAAGGATGGCGGGAACAGCCGGCTAAGAAAGCGAGCCCCTAACTCAAGACCGGACTCGAAGCGCGTCCAGGAAAAACCAAGCTGGCTGGCAGCATAGATCGAATAGACAAGGACGACCAACCATCCCAACCGTGCCCGCCAGGACAGGGCAAAGGGCCGGGACTGGGTATCTGGCTGCGTGCTTACTCCAGCCATGATTCCCCCCCGTAAATCTGCTTGAGAATGTCGGTGTCCAGCCCTTGCGGGGCGCCGTCGTACACGATTTGCCCGCCGGACATGCCGACGATGCGCGTTGCGTAGCGTTTAGCCAGCTCGACGTCGTGGATGTTGACCACTACGGGAATGCGTTGGGCGCGACCCTGCTCCAGCAACAGCTCCATGATTTCAACCGACGTCTTGGGGTCGAGCGACGAGGTGGGTTCGTCGGCTAGCAGCAGTTGCGGCCGCTGCATTAACGCGCGGGCGATGCCCACACGTTGCCGCTGGCCCCCGGAAAGCGCATCGGCCCGCTGGTTGGCGAAGCCGCCCAGCCCGACGGTATCGAGCAGCTGATGCGCGTACTGGATGTCCGACGGTTCGAAGCGGCGCCGCCACGCGTTAAAGGCCGAGGTATAGCCCAGCCGCCCCGTGAGAAGGTTTTCCATCACGGTCAGGCGTTCCACCAGGTTGTACTCCTGGAAGACCATCCCGATACGGCGGCGAGCTCGGCGCAACGCCTGGCCACGTACCGTGGCCAGGTCCACCGCGTTATTTTCGTCCTTCAGCAGGATGCGCCCCTGCGTGGGCTCAATAAGACGGTTGATGCAACGCAGTAGCGTGCTCTTGCCGGTGCCCGACGGGCCGATCACGGCCGTTAGGCCGTCGCCTGTAATGTCGAGGTTGATTCCTTTCAGAACAGGTTGATTGGCCTTGTAGGCTTTGACGAGGTCAACGATGTGGAGAGTCGCGCCCATTACTGCTTACTTCCCTTTCTTCTGGGCTGCCTCGTAGGCCGAGCGGGTGAAGCTCTCGCCACCGGCGGCGGCTACGTCACGCACGATCGCCCATTCGTTCTTGTAGGTGATGGGATAGAAACGATCCGCACCGTCGAACGCTTCCTGCATTTCCGGAGTGAAGCGGTAGTCGTAGAAGCACTTCAGCATTTTGTCGCGGAATTCCGGCTCGAGGTCATGCGCGTAGGCGAAGGACGAGGTGGGGAATTTTTCGCTCTGATAAAGAATGCGGAAGTCGTCGGCGTTGATCTGGCCGCGTTCTGCCATGCGATAGAAGACGTCGGAGGCAACGGCTGCAGCGTCGTAGTCGCCGGAATTTACACCCATGACGGATTGATCGTGCTTGCCGGAGAACAGGAACTCGTAGTCCTTACCGGGTACCAGGCCTTCCTTGGGGAACAGGGCGTTCGGAGCCATGTTGCCGGAGTTGGAAGACGGCGAAGTATGCGCGACTTTCTTGCCCTTGAGGTCGGTGATGGACTGGAAGGGGCTGTCCTTGCGTACGATGAGGATCAGGTGATAGCCCTGGTAGCCATCGGCGTCGCCCTTGACTGCGAAGGGGACGGCGCCGGCCAGGTTGACCGCGAAGTTGGTCGGCCCGGTTGAGAAACCGCCTACGTGCAGACGGCCGGAGCGCATGGCTTCAATTTCGGCGGCGTTGCTCTGGACTTGATAGAACACAACGCGGCGGTCTACGCATTCGGAAAGATGCTTCGTGAACGGCGAGAAGATGTCGGCGTACACGGCAGGATCTTCGACCGGTGTGTAGGTGAACACCAGCGTGGAGGGGTTGCGCAGCTTGGACGGATCGGTAGGCGTATCGGCTACCAGATCGTTGTCGGCGTCGCAGTACATGGTGTCCAGATCGCCGCGGTTCGGGCAATCGTCCTGAGCCTGAACGGCACCATGGGCCAGGAACAAGCTGGTGAACAAGGTGGCATACGCGAAGGCGCGTGTAGTTTTCATGTTTTCTGTCTCCGTCATAAGAAATCAGGGCAATTCGGCATGAATCATATATGAAGCGTCATAATTAGAGTATACGAAGCCTCCCCAGTGGCAGGCGGCGCACTATTGTGGGCCGAGATCGCCGCGGTAACCCAGCTGACGAGAAATTTCCATTGCACACGCTCGCAGCGCATCGGCAATGGGGCCGTCGGGGCTGGCGTCGAACAGGCTTGCCGGCCCCAGGCAGGTCAGTGCCATCACCAGGTGATTGGAGTGGTCAAAGACCGGGACCGACAACGCATCAATTCCCGGCAGTGGGTTGCCCAAAGCCTGTGAAATTCCGGCCTCGCGGATCTCACGGCCGAGTTTGGCGATGGCTTCCGGTGTGCTGACAGGCCGGCCTATGCTGGCCAGCACCTTTTCATCGCCGCTTTCCCTGTCGATATAGTGCTGTGCGACGCCGGGCTCGAGCCAGGCAACGAACACCCGGCCGGTCGCGGTGTTAAGCATGGACATCACCGTGCCGTTGCGCATGTTCACATGCACGGGGTAGCGGGCTTCGCGGATATGGACCATTGTGGGCCCATGTGAGCCCAGCACGGCGATGCCCAGGGTGTGTCCCACCGTATCGGCCAAGGTGTTGACGTGTGGCAGCGCGATACGTACTGGGTCGCTGCTCTGTAAGCCCACCAGGCCCATTTGCAGGGCAAACGGGCCAAGTTCGTAGTGACCTGTTGTGCTGTCTTGCTGCACGAGGCCCACCCTGATAAAGCTCACCAGGTAAGGGTGAGCCTTTGCCGAGGTCATACCGGCACGCGTGGCCAGATCTCGCAGGGTAAGGGGGCGGCCTGCTTCGACGAGCGCAGCCAAAAGCGGGAAGCCGGTTTCCACGGACCGGATGCCGCGCTGGCTGTCCCCCGGCCCCGCCGTTTTGTTCTTACTGCTGTGCATGGGCGTGATCGTAGCGCTTTTAGAGCCATATTGGCGATCGGACCTGCCACAATACGGGTATTCCTGGGGTACAGGGTTAAAATGGGCCAACTTTGGAAAAGACTATCTGCATGAGCACCCTACCTGAACAGCAAACCGACACGGTTGCCGACATCGGCATTTCACCCGTTACCGAGATCGTGGCAGAGCTACGCGCCGGCCGCATGGTGATTCTTGTCGACGAAGAAGACCGCGAAAACGAAGGCGACCTGGTTTTGGCCGCCGAGTTCGTGACACCGGAAGCCATTAACTTTATGGTCACGCATGCGCGTGGTCTGGTCTGCCTGACGCTTACTGAAGAACGCTGCCGTCAGCTCGACCTGCCGCTGATGGCCACGCGTAACGGTACTCGATACGGCACCAACTTCACCATGTCCATCGAGGCCGCCGAAGGCGTGGAAACCGGCATTTCTGCAGCGGACCGCGCTCACACTATACGGACGGCCGTCGCGCGCGACGCGAAACCGTCAGATCTGGTGCAGCCGGGTCATATTTTCCCGCTGCAGGCGGCACGGGGTGGGGTGCTGGTACGGGCCGGCCATACCGAAGCGGGCTGCGACCTTACCGCCATGGCGGGGCTTACTCCTGCGGCGGTGATTTGCGAAATTCTGAACCCCGATGGCACGATGGCCCGCCTGCCGGATCTGCTGGTGTTCGCTCGCAAGCACAATCTGAAGATCGGCACGATTGCCGACCTTATTCAATATCGCAGTGAACACGAATCCATGGTGGAACGCCTGGCGACCCGCATCGTGGAAACTCCGTGGGGCGACTTCGAAGCCGTCGCCTATCGTGATCTGTCCTCCGGCGCCGCCCATCTCGCGCTGGTTCATGGCAGGATCGAGCGCGAAGTTGAAACCCTGGTGCGGGTGCACGAGCCCACCACCGTGTTGGATGTCCTCTTCGAAGACAAGGGCGAGCATAGCTGGGGCGTGGGACAGTCCTTGCGTACCATTGCGGCTGCGCCTTCGGGGGTGCTGATCCTGATGAACTGCCAGGGCGATGCCGATCCGGTCTTCGAGCACTTTGAAACATGGAAAGCCACGGCCGAGGCCGAGGAACCCGCGCCTGCCAGGGAAAGCCGGCACGGCCTGCGCACCTATGGAATCGGTGCCCAGATCATGCGCGACCTTGGCGTGGGTAAGGCCCGGTTGCTGGCGAGGCCGCGTAAGATGCCCAGCATGGCGGGTTTTGCGCTTACCATTACGGGTTACATTAGCGAACCTCCTCAAAACTCCTGAACAGGAAGCCGGTTATGAATCCCTACACTCTCTCGCCCGACCTGAACGGCGAAGGCCTGCACATCGGTATTGTGCGTGCCCGCTTCAACGAGGAAATCGGCCAGACCGAACTTGCCGCCTGCCTGGACGAACTCGCCAAGCTCGGCGTAGACGAACGCGATGTCATGGTCGTGACTGTTCCGGGTGCGCTGGAGCTCGGTGTCGCCCTGGCGCAGATGGCCGAAACCTTCGAATTTGATGCGCTCATTGCGCTGGGTGCCGTGATTCGTGGTGACACTTACCACTTCGAGGTGGTCAGCAACGAAAGTGCTGCGGCCATCAGTCGCGTGGCGCTTGAGACCGGCATTCCGGTCGCCAACGGCGTACTGACTACCGAGAACGAAGAGCAGGCCGAAGTCCGTGCCGAGCAAAAGGGGCGTGACTGCGCTCAGGCGGCCGTTGAAATGGCCAATCTTGTTGCCGCCCTCGAACCCGAGTCCGACGACGAGGAAGACGACGATTACGACGACGACTACGACGAGGAAGACGATCTTGACGACGAGTAAGCCCCGTAGTGGGACGGGTGGTGGTGCCTCGCGCACCAGCGCCCGCAGTGCGCGTCGCAGGGCGCGCGAATTTGCCTTGCAGGGCGTATATGCCTGGTTGCTGCGGGGTGATGACGGCTTGCAGGAAGCAGGGGCAATCGACGCACATATTCGCGACAGCGAAGGGTTCAGTGATGCCGATGCCGAATGGTATAGAACGCTGCTTCACGGCGTGCTGCGCGATGCTCCGTCGCTGCGCGAGAGCTTTATGCCGCATATTGACAGGCCGCTGGATGAACTGTCCCCGGTCGAACACGGCATCTTGCTGATCGGCAGCTACGAATTGCGCAACCATATCGAGGTGCCCTACAAAGTCGTCATCAACGAGGCGGTCGAGCTGGCCAAGTCCTTTGGGGGCACCGACGGCTTCAAGTTCGTAAATGGCGTGCTGGACAAGCTCGCCCTCGATTTGCGGCCGCTGGAAGTCCAGGCGGCCAGTCGCCGCTAGGTAGGGGTCGCGCATTGGCCGGCGAATTCGAGCTGATCGGCCGGCACTTTACCTGGCCTGTACCGGCCGGGGTGCTGGGGGTAGGCGACGACTGCGCACTGCTGCCGGTATCACCCGGTCACCGCCTGGCCGTCACTACCGATCTTCTGATAGAAGGTCGCCATTTCTTTGCTGATGCCGATCCCGAGTCCTTGGGACACAAAGCATTAGCCGTCAATGTGTCCGACCTCGGCGCCATGGGTGCCCGCCCGCTGGGCTGCGTGCTTGGCCTGTCGCTCCCACAGGCCGATGACATTTGGCTGGAAAAATTCGCTAGGGGTTTTCGTGCTTTAGCGGAAGCGGTCGGCTGCCCCTTGGTGGGTGGCGACACCACGCGTAGCGTGAACGGTGTCGTCATCAGTGTGACCGCAATGGGTGAAGTACCCATCGACGCGGCGCTTACGCGTTCCGCCGCCCAGGACGGCGATGACATCTGGGTCACAGGTACGTTAGGCGGCGCCCATGTGGCCTTACAGTTATTGCAGGGGCATCACGGCGAGCATCTGGGCCTTCTGGAAACCTTGCGTCCCCTGCTGGAACGGCCGCTACCCCCCGTGCGTTTCGGTGCATCGCTGGCTGGGCTGGCCCATGCTGCGATCGATATTTCCGATGGTCTGCTGCAGGATCTCGGCCATATTGTGAAGGCGAGCAACTGTGCCGCCGACATCGAATACCCGCTGCTACCCGTACTACCCGCTCTGGACGGGCTTGATGCCTCCATTGTGCAGCCGGCCTTGCTCAGTGGCGGAGATGTTTATCAATTGTGCTTTACAGCTGCACCCGTAGCCCGTAGTCGTATCGAGGCTCTGGCATGCGAGCACAGTGTCAGGGTCACCCGAGTGGGGCGCATCAGAACGGGTGTCGGAATTAACGTATTGGCGAGCCCGTTGCCACTGAGCAGCGATGGTTGCGCCGGCTTCGACCATTTCGCCTGACATGCGTGATCGCCATAGCATTCGTACTCCCGCCATCTATCCCACGCCGCGTTGGGTGTTCCAAAATTTCTGGCGCATCGTTGCTTTTGGTTTTGGCAGCGGGCTGTTGCGGCCCGCGCCGGGCACTTGGGGAACACTGTTCGCCTGGCTGTTGTGGGTGCTTCTCTTCCAAGGCCTTAGCGATGCCGTTATCTGTGGTGGCCTAATACTGGCTTTCGGCCTCGGATGCCTGGCCTGCGAACGTGCGGGGCGAGCCCTGGGGGTTGCTGACCATGGCGGTATGGTCTGGGATGAGATGGTGGCATTTTGGTTAGTGCTCTGGCTCACTCCAGACACGTTAACCGCCCAGGCGATTGCTTTCGTGCTGTTTCGCGGCTTTGATATTGCCAAGCCGCAGCCCGTGCGCTATTTCGATGCACGACTGCGCGGCGGTTTCGGTGTGATGTGGGACGACATCGTAGCGGCAGCATACAGTTTGCTGGTAATGGCGATTCTTGTTGCCCTGGGAGCATTTTCATGAATACAGCAGAAGTGATTCAGCTCGCACGCACACTGGGTGAGCAGCTGGCGGGCCAGGGGGAAATGTTGTCCTGTGCTGAATCATGCACGGGTGGCCTGCTTGCCGCAGCCCTGACTGAGACTCCCGGTTCAAGCCGTTGGTTCGACCGCGGCGTCGTTTCATACAGCAATGAAGCCAAACAGACTTTGTTGAGTGTGCACGACGAAACCCTGGAGCGTTACGGTGCGGTCAGCGAGGAAACGGCTATGGAAATGGCTGCGGGCGTTCTCGCCGGCGCTCCCCGCAGCCAATTCGCGATTTCCACCACCGGCATCGCGGGGCCCGACGGCGCGACGCCCGGCAAACCGGTTGGCATGGTGTGCTTCGGTTTCGCCACGCGTACGGGTCAGGGGTTGTCAGTGCGCGCTGAAACCCGCGTTTTCCCCGGCGACCGGCAGGCAGTGAGGGCAGCCGCCGTGGCTTTTGCTCTGTCAACGGCGCTGGAACTGTTCAGCACCGCCGATTAACAGTGGGTGCGCAGGGGGTCACTCCACTGCGTTGATGGCATCACGGGTTTCGCGAGCGACGCGCGCCGCGGCAGCGCACCACCCTTCACCGTTATCAGCGTATAAGACGGCTCGCGACGAATTAATCATCATGCCTGTAGCGCGGCTGTTACGCCCGGCGCGCACCGTTTCCGTAATGCTGCCACCCTGCGCCCCAATGCCCGGTATCAACAGCGGCATGTCACCTACACGGGCACGAACCTTGGCAATTTCCTGTGGGAAGGTGGCCCCCACCACGAGTCCGCACTGACCGCCATTGCGGTCCCATTGCTCAGCCACCAGGCTGGCGACACGCAGATATAGTGGAGTGCCATCGCGGTCTTCCACAAACTGCAAATCGGAGCCGCCCGGGTTAGAAGTACGGCACAGCACGATCACACCGCGGTCCTTCCATTCGAGATAAGGCGCCACGCTGTCGTAGCCCATATAGGGATTCACCGTCACCGCATCGGCGCCGTAGCGTTCATAAGCTTCCTGCGCATACTGTTCGGCTGTAGAGCCAATGTCTCCACGCTTGGCATCAAGCACCAAAGGCAGGTCGGCATATCGTTCACGAATGTACTGACACAGCGCTTCCAGCTGATCTTCGGCTCTGTGTGCCGAAAAGTAGGCGATCTGGGGTTTGAAACCGCATACATAGGGCGCCGTGGCGTCTACGATTTCACGACAGAATTCGTAGATAGCGTCGTTGCGGCCCTGCAGTTCCGCGGGGAAACGGGCCGGGTCAGGGTCAAGGCCCACCATCAGTTGTGAGCCGGAGTTCTGCCAGGCAGACGTAAGTTTGGCGTTAAAGGTCATTTCAGCGTGCAGCGCTAGGAATTCGGAGAAACGTCCGATTATGCCACGCAAAAAAACCCGGACAGCGGGAGGCTGTCCGGGTTGAAAGGTCGGCGCATGGATGCGCCGAGGAGAGACTGCTGAGTGGCTGATTTAGAAGCCGCCCATGCCGCCCATACCACCCATGTCGGGCATGGCGGGCGCGGGCTTCTCTTCAGGGATTTCGGCCACAGCGGCTTCGGTCGTCAGCAGCAGGCTGGCAACGGAAGCAGCGTTCTGCAGTGCCGTGCGGGTCACCTTGGTGGGATCCAGCACGCCTTGCTCGACCAGGTCGCCGTACTCACCGGTAGAGGCGTTGTAGCCAAAGTTGCCTTCGCCTTCCGCCACACGGTTCACGACCACGCTGGGCTCTTCGCCGGCGTTGGATACGATGGTGCGCAGCGGAGCTTCGATAGCACGCAGGATCAGCTTGATGCCGGCTTCCTGATCGACGTTGTCGCCCTTGAGAGCCAGTACGGCCTTCTTGGCGCGGATCAGTGCAACACCACCACCGGGGACGATACCTTCTTCCACAGCAGCGCGCGTAGCGTGCAGGGCGTCTTCAACGCGGGCCTTCTTTTCCTTCATTTCCACTTCGGTGGCAGCACCGACGCGGATCACGGCCACACCACCGGCCAGCTTGGCAACACGCTCTTGCAGCTTCTCGCGATCGTAGTCAGAGGTGGCTTCCTCGATCTGAACACGGATCTGCTTGACGCGGGCTTCGATATCCTTGGCATCGCCAAAGCCATCGATGATGGTGGTGGTTTCCTTGGCGACTTCCACACGCTTGGCGCGACCCAGTTGCTCCAGGGTGACGCTCTCGAGGGACATGCCGGTCTCTTCGGAGATCACGGTGCCGCCGGTCAGGATAGCGATGTCTTCCAGCATGGCCTTGCGACGGTCGCCGAAGCCAGGAGCCTTCACGGCCGTGGTCTTGAGGATGCCGCGGATGTTGTTGACCACCAGGGTGGCCAGCGCTTCGCCTTCGACGTCTTCAGCAATGATCAGCAGCGGCTGGCTGGACTTGGCAACTTGCTCCAGGATGGGCAGCAGATCGCGGATGTTGCTGATCTTCTTGTCGTGGATCAGGATGTACGGATCTTCCAGGACGGAAACCTGCTTGTCCGGGTTGTTGATGAAGTAGGGCGACAGGTAGCCGCGGTCGAACTGCATGCCTTCGACAACGTCCAGTTCGTTTTCGAGCGACTTGCCGTCTTCAACGGTGATCACGCCTTCCTTGCCGACCTTGTCCATGGCGTCGGAAATGATCTTACCGATGGACTCGTCGCTGTTGGCGGAGATGGAACCGACCTGAGCGATTTCCTTGCTGGTGGTGCAAGGCTTGGAGATCTTCTTCAGCTCATCGACGGCGACGGCAACAGCCTTGTCGATACCGCGCTTGAGATCCATCGGGTTGATGCCTGCAGCAACGTACTTCAGGCCTTCTTCAACGATGGACTGAGCCAGCACGGTAGCCGTGGTGGTACCGTCACCGGCGTTGTCGGAAGTCTTGGAAGCGACTTCCTTCACCAGCTGAGCGCCGATGTTTTCGAACTTATCTTTCAGTTCGATTTCCTTGGCGACGGAAACGCCGTCCTTGGTTACAGTGGGAGCACCGAAGGAGCGGTCGAGCACCACGTTGCGGCCTTTGGGGCCAAGCGTGGTCTTCACGGCGTTGGCAAGGGTGTTGACACCACGCACGATGCGAGTGCGGGCGTCATCGGCGAAATATACTTGTTTAGCTGCCATTTTCTGTTTCCTTGAGATTCTTGGTGTCGGGTTTACTCGATCACGGCGAGGATTTCGTCTTCGCGAATGACGAGCACTTCTTCGCCATCAACCTTGACGCTCTGGCCGGCGTATTTGCCGAACAGCACCTTGTCGCCGACCTTGACGTCCATCGGCAGAACCTTGCCGTCTTCTGTGCGTTTGCCGGCGCCAACAGCCAGGACTTCACCCTGGTCGGGCTTCTCGGCAGCGCTGTCAGGGATGACGATGCCAGAGGCGGTAGTGCGCTCGTTGTCCAGGCGCTTGACGATCACGCGATCGTGCAAAGGACGCAGTGCCATGAAGGAACTCCTGTGAGTAAACAATGAATGATTGGTTGGTAGCTTGAGGGCGGTGTTAGCACTCACCCCCGTCGAGTGCTAATTATAAGGACGAAGTTGAAATCTTCAAGGGGGGAGGCTGCGATATGGCGTATTTGTCGGTCGCCACTGGTGTCGGTCGTCACTGAGTGAAGCTGTGTTTTTATGCGCTTGAGCCGTTATATTCGCTAATGAATGTGGTTAACCCTGCCATTCCTCGCCAATGGTTTCCGCTTGCTGCAACACCAGCTCCACCGCCGTATCAGCCATGTCGGGTGGGTATTTATACTTTCTCAGTATCCGTTTCACCATCAACCGAAGGCTGGCGCGTACACTCTCCCGTTTCGACCAGTCCACGGTGATGTTCTTGCGCAAATTCTCGGTTAGTTCATGCGCGATCTTTTTCAATGTTTCGTCTGTGAGCTCACGCACCGCTGACTCGTTGGTGGCCAGAGCGTCATAGAAACGGATCTCGTCTTCCGTCAAACCGAGTTCTTCACCGCGGTTGGCGGCCTCACGGAACTTCTTGGCCATCTCGACCAGTTCTTCCATGACCTGTGCGGTTTCGATGCTGCGGTTCTGGTAGCGCGTAATGACGCTGCTGAGCATCTCCGAGAACTTCTTCTGCTGCACGATATTGCTGGCGAACTTACTCTTGATCTCACCTTCCAGCAGGCGCTCCAATAGCTCCACGGCCAGGTTGCGTTCAGGAATGTTTCGCACCTGGGCCAGGAACTCATCGTCAAGCAGGCCGATGTTGGGCTTCTCCAGACCCACGGCGTCGAAGATATCGACCACACTTTCGCTTACCACGGCCTGGCTGATGATCTGACGGATGGCGACTTCGCGTTGCTCGTCGGTTTTCTTCTGTGTGCTGATGTCGCGTTTGGTCAGAATGACCTTCGCCGCCTG
>JAJUGV010000092.1 GCA_029265795.1 Alcaligenaceae bacterium | reverse complement strand
TAATTCCTTGAAGGCGTTGATGGGCACTGCAGGGATATCGCGCCAGTGCTTCACTGTGCGTAGCGTCTTTCCCTGCTGCCGGCAGTAGCGCTGTAAGGCCATGTTGTGCCGAAACTGGTGCTCGAACAGCCTCAATGCCAAAGCGTTGAAATCGCTCTCGGTGCTTTGAGGGCGATTCATGAATGCGATGAGATCGGTAAGGATATCTTGCGCTGTCTCGGGCGCTGCACTGTCGACTATGGTCATGGTTGCTCCGTCTGTTCCTGCTGCTGTTGGCGCCACAACCTGGCGTAGAGCCCATTCAATTGCAGCAGTTCCTGATGATTGCCTTGTTCCACAATGCGCCCAGCCTCAAGAACCAGAATGGTTTCGGCATCCTGGATGGTGGAGAGTCGATGCGCAATAGCCAGCGTCGTGCGACGTTGGCTGATTTCGTTCAACGCACTGAGTATGGCGTGCTCCGAGCGGGAATCCAGTGAGGAGGTCGCCTCGTCAAGTATCAGGATAGACGGATTTTTGAGCAAGACGCGGGCAATGGCGATTCGTTGTTTCTCGCCGCCCGACAGCTTCAGCCCCCGCTCACCCACCATGGTGTCGTAGCCATCGGGAAGTTGTGCGATGAACTGATCCAGATGTGCCAGGCGTGCGGCGTGGTGGACCTCCGTTTCCAGTGCACCTGGGTGACCATAGGCAATATTGTTGTAGATTGTGTCGTTGAAAAGTACCGTATCCTGTGGCACTACCCCGATCGCTTCACGCAGACTTTGTTGTGTCAGCCCCCGTATGTCCTGCCCATCGATCAGGATACGGCCGCTGTCCACGTCGTAGAAACGAAACAGCAAGCGGGCCAGCGTGGATTTGCCGGACCCGCTGGGGCCGACGATTGCCAGTTTGTGGCCGGCGGGTAGCGAAAAGCTGATATCGCGCAGTATCTGCCGCTTGGGATGGTAGGAAAAACTCACCGCTTCGAAGCGAATCTCGCCGCCTCTATCTTGTAGCGGTCGGGCATCTTCCCGGTCGACGACGGCAGGCTTCTGCTTGAGAAGGGCGAACATGCGTTCGAGATCCACCAAAGATTGCCGGATTTCGCGGTAAACAAAACCCAACATGTTCAGCGGAATGAAAAGCTGAATCATGTAGGCGTTGATCATCGTGAGATCGCCTAGCGTGATTTCACCGCTTCCCACCTGCCGCACCGCCATGAACATGATGACGGTGATGGTGACCCCGATGATGAAGGCCTGACCGCTGTTCAAGAATGCCAGTGACAAACGATTTTTTAGCCGAGCGGATTCCCAGGCCGCCAGATCACGATCGTAGGATTGCGCTTCGAACTGCTCGTTCCCGAAGTACTTTACTGTCTCGTAATTCAGCAAGCTGTCGACTGCACGTGTGTTCGACTGATTGTCCATGGCATGGGACTCCCGCACGAAGCGGGTACGCCATTCAGTCACCCGGACAGAGAAGCCGATATAGACCGCGACCGCCACAATAACCGTCAGCGTATAGCTGAAGTCGAAGACCACCAACAGAATGACTGCCACCATCACGATCTCGAGAATGGTGGGGATCACGTTGAACAGGCAGAAACGCAGCAGGAAACTGATACCGTTCGTGCCACGCTCAATGTCTCTGCTCAGTCCTCCGGTCTGGCGCGAAAGATGAAAATTGAGATCCAGCTTATGCAGATGCTGGAACACCTGAAGTGACACTCGGCGCATGGCGCGTTCTGCGACACGGGCAAAGACGGCGTCGCGCAGTTCACCAAAAAAGGTGGAACAGAACCGCAAGAGTCCGTACCCGGCCACCAGCGCCAAGGGCACTCCTACCAGCATTTCAGTGCTGCCACCCTTGTCGAGATAGTCGATGATGAGTTTTAGCGCCACCGGCACGGCCACCGTGGCGAGTTTCGCCCCGACCAGGAATATCAGCGCCAGGACGACCCGGCCGCGAAATTCCATCAGGTAGGGAATCAGATCCCTGATCACTCGCCAATCGGGCTTATGCTGCGAAGGGGCGGCAGGAAGAGAGTGATGGCGGCGCAAGATAAGAGTCCTGTGATAGCGGGTGTTGAACCTGGTTCAACACCCGAACGCAAAAATGCCCAAACCGCAGTTTGGGCATTTTTGAGGAATCTGGAGCGGGAAACCGGTCTCGAACCGGCGACCTCAACCTTGGCAAGGTTGCGCTCTACCAACTGAGCTATTCCCGCGAAGATTTGTATTCTATACCGTAATTTTTGTGGCTGTCAAGTGCTGCGACTAAATTTCCAGGCTTCCACGATGGCCGGTGCGGCGAAAGGGTGGCTGATTGCAGTAACATGTAAACGATGAATTGATCGGGGATAACCCCTTGCTACACGTATCAGAACAGGACCTTACCTATTACAACACGCTTGGCCTCAAGTCCCAAGCACGCGCCTTTTTGCGCCTGCATTCCGTAGATGGGCTGCCGGCGTTGTCGGAAATGGTGTCACGCTACCCAGGTGTGGTGGTGCTGGGCGGGGGCAGCAATGTTGTGCTGGCGCCGCAGATAGAAGACCTGGTCGTGCACGTTGAAACACGAGGCGTGGCCTTACTGGATGAAGAGAACGACGCCAGCGTGGTGGAGGTTCAGGCCGGCGAACCCTGGCATCACTTTGTCTCCGTCTGTGTGGACCGGGGCTGGAACGGTCTGGAGAATCTGGCGTTGATACCGGGTACTGCCGGAGCGGCGCCGATTCAGAACATTGGGGCCTACGGGGTTGAACAGGGCGATTACTTCCACAGTCTCGTGGCCTGGGACATTCGTCGAGGTGTACAGGTGGAAATGGGCCCGAGCGACTGCTTGTTCGCCTACCGCGACAGCTTTTTCAAGCATGCCGAGCGAGGGCGATGGCTGATCACCGCTGTGCGTTATCGCCTGCCCCGCGAGTGGCAGCCTCGGCTCGGCTACCCCGACCTGGTTCGGCATCCCGGCATCGCTATGGCGGGCGCCGCCGTGACCCCTCGTCAGGTATTCGATGCGGTGTGCGATATACGGCGCGCCAAATTACCGGATCCCGCAGAGCTGGCCAACGTGGGCAGCTTTTTCAAGAATCCCGTGGTTGACGCTTCAACCTTCCGCGCGTTGCGCGATATGCATCACGGCATCGTGGCGTATCCGCTTGACGATGGTGCGCATTACAAACTGGCGGCGGGGTGGTTGATTGAGCGTGCCGGCTGGAAGGGGCGCAGGCTGGGGCCGGTGGGCATGCACGAACGCCAGTCGCTGGTGATGGTGAACCATGGCGGCGCCAGTGCGCGCGATATTCAGATACTCGCGGATGTGATTCGCGCCGAAGTCGCCACGCGATTTGGCGTGCATCTAGAACAAGAGCCCGTGGAAGTCGGTGCAGCGACACCAGAGCAGGCGTAGCGCTTACTGTAAGGGGGCGAGGGCCGCCACAGCAGGGGCCTCGCCGTTAGAGAAGATTAGCTTGCCAGCACGTCGTGCATGTCAAAAAGACCAAAGTCTTTACGTGCCAAATACCTCGCAGCGCGCAAGCTGCCTTGGGCGTAAGTGGCCCGGCTGTTGGAACGATGCGTAATTTCAACGCGCTCGCCCGGCCCGCAGAAATACACGGTGTGGTCGCCAATGATGTCGCCACCCCGCACTACTGAAAACCCGATGCGGCCGGTCTCGCGTGGGCCTGTGTCGCCGTGGCGGGTCCATTCTGCAATGTTTTGCAGCTCTTCTCCCCAGGCATGGGCCACCGCTTCGCCCATGGCGATTGCGGTACCCGAAGGGGCATCGACCTTATTTCGGTGGTGGGCCTCGAAAACTTCCACGTCATAGCCGCTGCTAAGCAAGCGAGCAGCCATTTCCAACAATTTGAGCGTGACGTTCACGCCAACACTCATATTGGGTGCGAACACAATCGCGGTTTTCTGACTGGCAGCTTGAATGGCTTTCTTGCCGGCCTCGTCGAAACCCGTGGTGCCGATCACACATTTCACACCATGTTCGATGCAGGCCGGCAGGTGCTTGAGCGTCGCTTCCGGACGGGTGAAGTCGATCAGGCAGTCTGCATCGGCCAAGGCAGCCAAATTGTCGGTAATGCGAACACCCGTCTCAATTCCCAGGAAAGCGCCGGCATCTTGACCGAGGCTGGGTGATTCAGAGTGGTTCAGTGCGACTGCCAGAGTGAGGTCTTCGCTTTGCAGTACGGCTTCAATGAGCATGCGGCCCATGCGGCCGTCGGCTCCCGCTATTGCGATACGCATTCAAAGTGTCCTTGATGTATCAGATTATCGGAGGGGTTCCGCATCTTGTTCCGACGCGGTTGGCGTCGATTCAGCGACAGCGTCGCGTGCGTCGGCCCCGGAGTCGGTTTTCTCGTAAGGTTGGCGGTCTGGTTGAGGGTCGCCCTCCCAGCGAACCAGGTAGTCACCCTCGAACCACACGCTGAAACGCCGCAGCTCAGGTTCCCCGTAGCCCGGTTTGCTATAGTAGGGATAGTCCCAGCGATCGCTGCGGAACACGTCCTGCAATGTGGGGGTGCCAAGAAGAAAGCGTACCTGTTCGCGCGACATGCCTGGTTCCAGGCGGGCTACCTGACTGGCGGTGATCCAGTTGCCTTGCTGGATGTTGGGCCGATACGGGAATCCCCATTCGGTGCTGCCGCAAGCCGTCAGAGCGAGCGCCAGCACGGTACCCGTGACGCCGGTTCGCAGCATTTTTGAGAATGTATTCGCATTTGTCAGCACGAAAACGCCCCTGATTCTTAACGAGTAAAACCGTTATCATAAAGGTTAAACCAGAAACGCATTAGCGTTCCCTCGCCGCCTGTCATCGCGAGCTGGCAGGCGCCTGGCCCTAGCGGCTGTATTCCGCCAGAGACTTTCTATACGTATGAGCGATTCCGTTGATCTGAAAAGTGCCGGTTTAAAGGCCACTTTTCCCCGCCTTAAGATTCTCGATATTTTCCGGCGAGCCGACGAACGTCATCAAAGCGCCGAAGACGTTTATCGCACACTCATCGCCGAAGAAGTCGATATCGGCTTGGCCACGGTCTATCGCGTCCTCACTCAATTTGAGCAGGCCGGCATACTTGTGCGCAGTCAGTTTGACGGCGGCAAGGCTGTGTTCGAACTGAATGACGGTGACCACCACGATCACCTGATCTGTACGCACTGCAACAAGGTGGTGGAATTCAGCGACGAAAAAATCGAAAGCCGCCAATACAAAATTGCTGAAGACCACGGCTTTGTGCTAGAGAGCCACACCATGATGCTGTACGGAATGTGCCCCGATTGCGCCCAAAAGAAATCGGCCGGCCGAGAGCGCCCCTAAAGCGGCGCACAGCCCAAGCTGAAACAGGCTGGACTCACCCTGCCAGCATTTCGGTGGCGTGCCGTCGGGTCGTTTCGGTGATGGTCATGCCGCCCAACATGCGAGCAATTTCATCGATACGACCCTGTTCATCGAGTTGACGGATATCCGACAGCGTGTTGCCGTCGGCCGATGACTTGCTGACCTCAAAATGGGTTGTGGCGCGGGCGGCGACTTGCGGCAGGTGAGTGACACACAGAACCTGGTGGCGGCCGCCCAGTTCTTGTAGCAGCCGGCCTACGACTTCAGCCACCGCTCCGCCAATTCCGGTATCCACTTCGTCGAAGATGAGTGTGGGCACTTGGGCAGCCTGGCTTGCGATCACCGAAAGTGCCAGCGATAACCGGGCTAGTTCACCTCCGGACGCCACTTTGGCTAGTGGCCTTAAGGGCGTGCCTGCATGGCCCGCGACAAGGAATTCGACGGATTCTTTGCCGTGCGGGCCGGGCGGGGCCGATTGCAGTGCCGCCTCAAACGCGCCTCCTTGCATCGCCAATTCCTGCATTGCGGCCGTGACTTCGGTACTGAGCCGCTGGGCCGTTTTGTGGCGTGCCTTGCTGAGACGGTCGGCCACTTTGTGGTAGGCGTCTTCGGCGGCATCGACCTGCTTTTGAAGGGCATCCATGTCGACGGCGGCCTCTGAGGCGGCCAGCTGGGCGGCAATGTCTTCGCGCAGTTGGGGCAACGTTTCCGGTTCGACGTGGAATTTGCGGGCCGCTTCGAATAAGGCGCTTACCCGGCGTTCGGCGCGTTCCAACGCCTGCGGATCCAGTTCCAGGCGATCGAGATAACTGTTGAGATCGGAGACGGCTTCTGAGTTTGCGATGCGGGCGGACTCCAGGGCGTCAAGCACGCTCTGTAGCTGACTGTCGTGGCGCAGCAATCGTTCGATATGGTGCGCGGCAGCGTTAAGCGCTTGGGTCGCCGAACCCGACTCGTCATCGAGCAGGGCCAGGGCACTACTGCAGCCTTCCAGCAATGCCTGACCATGGGCCAGCCGAGACTGTTCGTTGCTGACTTGTTCCCATTCGCCTGGCTGCGGTGCGAGTTTATCGAGTTCGCTGAGCTGCCATTGCAGGCGCTCCCGTTCTTGCTGAATGGCGTCGGCGTCGCGCTGCGCCGATTCCAGAGCGTCCAGGGCCCGCCGCCAGGCCCGCCACGCTTGCTGTGTGTCGTGGGCCAGATCGCCGAGGTGGCCTTGTTGGTCAAGCAGCTGGCGCTGCTTCGTAGGGCTGAGCAGCCCCTGGTGGGCGTGCTGACCGTGGATGTCGACCAGGTAAGAGCCGATTTCGCGCAACATGCCCAGGTTTGCGGGCACACCGTTTACGTACGCCTTGCTGCGACCCTGGCTGTCGATAATGCGCCGGAGCACGAGATCGTCAGTCGGGTCGAAATCGCGTTCCCGAAGCCAATCGTGCAGTGTGGCCGGGACTTCGAATACTGCATTAATTTCTGCCCGCTCAGCCCCTGTACGCAGCAAGCCGGTATCGCCACGTGCCCCTAGCGCAAGCGATAAGGCATCGACCAATATGGACTTGCCGGCGCCGGTCTCACCAGAAAAGACCGTGAAGCCGGGCGAGAAGCTGATTTCTGCTTCATCGACAATGACAAAATCACTAACGTGCAGAAGTCGCAGCATGGCGGTTTATTCAGGGTTGTCCAAAGGTTGGGGCATGTGGTTCCAGTACAGTTTGTGACGCAGCGTGGAAAAGTAGCTGTAGCCTGTTGGATGAATGAATCGTACGCTGCAATTGGCGCGGCATACCTCGATACGGTCGCCGGGCTGGCAGTCTGACCAGGTCTGCATGTCGAAATGCACACTGGCCCCCGACTCGACTCGGCCCAGGGCGGTGATGGTCAGCCCGATGGTGCCGGTGTCCGGCAGAACGATGGGCCGGTTTGATAGCGTCTGCGGCGCCACGGGAACCAGCAGCAGCGCCTGTATTCTGGGGTGCATAATGGGCCCGTTGACCGCAAGTGAATAGGCGGTGGACCCCGTGGGGGTGGAGATAATCAGGCCGTCGGCGCGCTGGCTATACATGAAGAGGTCATCGAACTCCACCCGCACTTCGATCATGCCGCCGCGTCCGGCGCGGCTTAAGACGACGTCGTTGAGGGCCAGACCGGAATACATCACCTTGCCGTCGCGAATGACACGACCTTCGAGCAGAACGCGTTTCTCACCTTCGTATTGGCCCTCTAGAATGCGCGTGACGGCATCCAGGGCGTTGTGCAGGGGAATGTCAGTAATAAACCCGAGACGGCCGTGGTTGATGCCGACCATTGGAATATCGTAGAAGGCCAAGCGGCGGGCGGCCCCCAGCATGGTACCGTCGCCGCCCATGATGATTGCCAGATCAGCCTGTGCACCAATTGTTTCGTAATCGGCTACCATGAATTCATTGACGCCGGTGTTGCCGGCGGTCTCGGCTTCCACCAGTACCGTGCGCCCGCTGGCTGCAATTGACATGGCCAGTTCGCGCAGCGGGGCATCAAGGCCGCTGTCCTGATAACGGCCAATAAGGGCAATAGTCGGGAAGTGCATAAAAGTGAAGCCTGGATATTTGATGGAATAATAGAGCCGATTATAGAGTTGTGACTATCGGCTCAAGGCTGTTTGGGGCAATTCCAGCCGTGAGTTGTTTCCCGCAGCCCTGGCACCTCGCGATGGGTTGTGAAGGCGAGCCGGGCAGCAACGTGAATGTTGTATTGATAGCATTATGGATGATCGAGCCAAGGCATTGTTGAAAGCGCTGATAGAGCGATATATCGCGGATGGTCAGCCAGTCGGGTCGCGCACTCTGTCGAAGATGTTCGACCTGTCGCCGGCCACCATCCGCAATGTTATGGCCGATCTTGAAGATCTCGGCCTGATACAGAGTCCTCACACGTCGGCAGGGCGCATCCCCACGCCGCAGGGTTATCGTTTGTTTGTGGATCGACTGCTGGCCGTACAAAGCCTGCAGGCCAGGGTGCCCGAGCACCTGTCTACAAAGTTGCCCAGCAGCGACCCCAGTCGGGCGGTATCGGCAGCGGCCACGCTGCTGTCCAATATGTCCCAGTTCGCCGGCGTGGTATTGGCGCCTAAGCGTTCACAGATATTCCGCCAAATCGAATTTATTCGTTTGTCGGAATCGCGCGTTCTGCTGATTATCGTCACCCCGGACGGCGATGTGCAAAACCGCATTCTTTTCGTCAAACGCGATTATCTAGAACAGGAACTCATCGAAGCGAGCAACTTCTTCAACCAGCACTTCTCCGGTAAGTCATTCGGCGAAGTTCGTGCCGCGCTCAAAGAGCAGCTGTCTACTCTGCAGGTGGATATTTCACGCCTGATGCAGGCGGCAGTGGAGGCGGGCACAAGCGACCCGGACGTCGATGAAACGGTGGTAATCGCCGGCGAGAGCAAGCTGCTGGATATTTCCGAGATTGCATCAGACATGGACCGTCTGCGCCGCATGTTTGCTCTTTTCGAGAAGAAGACCGACCTTTTGCAGTTGCTGGACGCTTCCAGCCAGGCGCATGGGGTGCAGATCTACATTGGTGGCGACTCCGAGCTGGTTCCGTTGGACGACGTCTCTGTTATTACGGCGCCCTATGGGGTGGACGGTAAAGTGGTCGGGACACTGGGGGTGATCGGGCCTTCGCGCATGGCGTATGAACGCGTGATCCCGATCGTCGATATCACCGCGCGCCTGCTTTCCAACGCGCTCAGCCATAACAAAACAACATGAGTTTTTTCGCACCCCGCTACCAGGCTGAACCGGCCGATCCGCACGCATTGGCGGCCGATCCGCCAGACCGGCAGCCGTCTGTTACTGGTGTACTGTTCATCAATCTGGGTACCCCCGACGAACCTACGCCGGCCTCTATTCGCCGCTATCTGGCTGAGTTCCTGTCTGACCCGCGGGTGATCGAAATCCCCCAGCCGCTGTGGCAGCCTATCCTGCGTCTGTTTGTTCTGCCGCGGCGGCCGCGCGCGCTGCAGCCTCGCTATCAGGATATCTGGTGGGAAGAAGGCTCCCCGCTGCTGGTGGCATCGCGCCGGCAGGCGGAAGGGGTTGAGCAGGAACTGGCCCGGCGTGGCATTTCAATCAAGGCCGCATTGGGTATGCGCTATGGCAACCCCTCCATCGCCTCGGCGATGGACGAGCTGCGTGATGCCGGTTGTGAGCGTGTGTTGGTCGTTCCGCTTTACCCTCAATACGCCGCCAGTACGACGGCGACAGCGGTCGATAAGGTCAATGCGTATACGCAACGCAGGCGGAATCAGCCGGAAATGCGTTTCATTAAACGTTACCCAGACGACAGCGGTTACATTGCTGCGCTGGTGCATAAAATCCGGGCACACTGGCAGCAGCACGGCAAGCCCGAACGCTTATTGCTCAGTTTTCACGGCATCCCACGTATTACGGTTGAAAAGGGCGACCCCTATCACCGCGATTGCATGGACACCGTGAAAGCGGTCAGGCAGGCGCTAGGTGAAGACGGCGCCCTGGTGTATCACTCGTTTCAGAGCCGCTTCGGCGCGCAGGAATGGTTGCAGCCGTACACCGAGCCAACTCTACGGGCCTGGGCCCGGGAAGGCGTAAAGACGGTGGACGCCATGTGCCCGGGGTTTCTCGCCGATTGCCTGGAAACCCTGGAAGAAATTCAGATCGAATGCCGTGATGCCTTCATAGAAGAGGGCGGTGAGGCCCTGCGCTACATTCCCTGCCTGAACGGCGACTCCCAGTGGGTCACGGCCCTGGCGGACATCGTCCAACGCAATCTTTGGCTGTCGGACACGATCTCAAATAATTCCGGCCCGCGCCCTTGAAATCGCTTCAGGCGTCCCCATGTCTCCAGGATTGCATACTTCAGTCAGTGGAGAACTTCTATGTCTGCATCTCAGGGCCCTTTGGATCCCAAGCAGGAAAACCAGAAACCAGATACCTCTGAAAAACTTGAGGTCAATGAGGCGCAAGCCGAGGACACTGTGGCGCAAGACGACGAGGGAGTGGTGCAGTTCGGGGCAGCTGAAGAGGAAAATCTGGAAGCACAACTGCAGGCCGTCCAGCAGGAAATAGCCCGCTATCACGAAGAGCTGCTGCGCGCACGCGCCGAGATCGAAAACGTCCGTCGCCGTGCACAGGAAGACGTGGCAAAGGCGCGCAAGTTCGGCACCGAAGCCTTCGCAGAGAGTTTGATTCCGGTGCGGGATAGCTTGGAGGCCGCTCTGGCCCTCAGCGATCAGACCGCCGAGGCCTGGAAGGAAGGCGTTGAAGCCACCCTGCGCCAGCTCAATGGTGCCTTCGAGCGCAACCAGATGCGTGAAGTGGCGCCGCAACCGGGTGATAAGTTCGACCCGCATTTCCATCAGGCGATCTCGTCGGTGCCTTCGGAACAGCCCTCGGGCACCATCGTGCAAGTGCTTCAAAAGGGCTACACGATTGCCGAACGGGTATTGCGGCCCGCCCTTGTAACGGTTTCATCCGGGCAGGCTTGAAAACCGTCAGATCGGCCCCAACTAGCTAAGCATCCACAGCATTACTACCGAATAATCAGTTTTCGCAGGATCACGAATCATGGGAAAAATCATAGGCATTGACCTTGGCACGACCAATAGCTGTGTCTCCGTCATGGAAGGCAGCAGTGTCAAGATCATCGAAAACGCCGAAGGCACGCGTACGACGCCGTCGATCGTCGCCTACATGAACGATGGCGAGGTACTGGTCGGTGCGCCGGCTAAGCGCCAGGCAGTCACCAACCCAGAGAACACGCTGTTTGCCGTGAAGCGTCTGATCGGCCGCAAATTCGACGAGAAGGCGGTGCAAAAGGACATCGAGTTGATGCCCTACAAGATCATCAAGGCAGACAACGGTGACGCCTGGGTTGAGGCTCAGGGCAAAAAAATGGCGCCCCCGCAGGTGTCGGCCGATGTGCTGCGCAAGATGAAAAAGACCGCCGAGGACTACCTGGGCGAGGAAGTCACCGAGGCAGTGATCACGGTTCCGGCCTACTTCAACGACAGTCAGCGCCAGGCTACCAAGGATGCCGGTCGCATTGCCGGTCTCGAGGTCAAGCGCATCATCAACGAACCGACTGCGGCGGCCCTGGCTTTCGGCATGGACAAGTCCGAGAAGGGCGATCGCAAGATCGCGGTGTATGACTTGGGCGGCGGTACGTTCGACATCTCCATTATCGAGATCGCAGATCTCGACGGTGAAAAGCAGTTCGAAGTGCTGTCCACCAATGGTGACACCTTCCTGGGCGGTGAAGACTTCGACCAGCGCATCATCGACTACATCATCGGCGAGTTCCAGAAGGAAAGCGGCGTCGATCTGTCCCAGGACGTGCTGGCTCTGCAGCGCCTGAAGGAAGCCGCCGAGAAGGCGAAGATCGAGCTGTCTTCCAC
>JAJUGV010000146.1 GCA_029265795.1 Alcaligenaceae bacterium | reverse complement strand
TGCTCCAACGCGGGCGGTATCAGAATGGCCCACTGTGGTGGTGCGAGAAACAGGCCCTGCGCGGTCCGTATCTGCAAAACGCCCCGACTTGCATAGGACAGCTGCACCCAAGGGTGGCTATGTGCTTGCGTCGTTCGTCGCTGTGGAAGATCTTCCACGCGCGCAAACACCGGCCTGGGACGTTGCTGCAGTGCGGGGACCGGGCGCTGCAGAAGCCGTCGGGCTTTTGTCGTTTCAGCGATATTCATATGCCCAATGTCGTTAGCACGAAAAATTGAAGCATACTAAAGTGTGATTCATTTCACCCTTTTATGTACTCGCATGCGGCGGCCTCGATTTTTACCTGATAACTTCACCCTCATTCTGATCGGCTTGGTAGTGCTCGCCAGCGTGCTCCCGGCGCGCGGCAAAGGAGCCGATATCGCCGGGCTGCTCACGAACCTAGCCATTGGGCTGCTGTTTTTCCTGCATGGTGCCAAGCTTTCCACCCAGGCCGTGATCGCGGGCCTGTCGCACTGGCGGCTGCACAGCCTCGTCTTTGCTTGCACCTTTCTTCTTTTCCCCTTACTGGGTTTGCTATTGCGGCCGGTCATGGAACCCGTGATAGGCACCGAGCTCTACATAGGCATGCTGTTTCTATGCGCGCTGCCTGCCACAGTCCAGTCGGCCATTGCTTTTACCTCCATGGCTCGCGGCAACGTATCGGCAGCCATTTGTTCGGCGGCAACATCCAGCCTGCTCGGCATCTTCGTGACGCCCGTTCTGGTGCTCTTCATGCTGGGCACAGCGGTGCAAAGCATGCCGCTGGGCGAAGCCATAGGCAATATTACCTTGCAGCTGCTGGTCCCATTCGTAGCGGGGCAGCTGTCGCGACGTTGGATATTCCCCTGGGTGGATAAGAACAAAGCATGGCTGAAGTACGTGGACCAATGCTCTATCTACCTGGTGATTTACACGGCATTCAGTGGTGCCGTGGTCGAAGGCATCTGGGATCACCTGCCGCTATGGCAACTGATCACACTCACTATTGCCTGTTGCGTGCTGCTGGCAATCGTACTCTTCTTGGTCAATTTCCTGGCCAATGTTCTGGGCTTCGATATTGAAGACCGCATCACCATATTGTTCGCAGCCTCTAAAAAAAGCCTCGCCACGGGAGTGCCCATGGCGCAGGTCATGTTTGGCGGAGCGTCCATGGGCACGCTGCTGTTACCGCTGATGATCTTTCACCAAATTCAGCTGATGGTCTGCGCCGTCTTGGCTAAGCGATTCGGGCAACGTTCCGAGCCTGAAGCCGCTGCGCCGTCAGCTGCAGTTCAATCGGCGCAGGCCGATGCTTAGATCTGATGCAAAGCAATTTTCGAAGCACATGAAAAGAAGGAAACCATAATGAACTTCACCACCCGACCGGAGATTACCGGCACTTTCGGCGTCGCTGCCTCGACCCACTGGCTCGCATCGCAAACCGCCATGAGCGTGCTGGAGCGCGGCGGCAATGCATTTGATGCCGCCGTGGCAGCCGGCTTTGTGCTGCAAGTGGTTGAGCCTCACCTCAATGGGGCCGGCGGCGAAGTTCCCATCCTGCTCTGGAGCGAAAAAGAAAAGAAGGTCCGCGCTATTTGCGGCCAGGGGACGGCGCCTGCAGAAGCGTCTGTCGAAACCTTCCGGCGTCTTGGGCTGGAGCAGGTTCCCGGAATCGGACTGCTGCCGGCTACGGTACCTGGCGCGTTCGGCGGCTGGTTAACCATGTTGCGCGAATATGGCACGTGGCCACTGGCCGATGTGCTGGCGCCCGCCATTGAGTATGCGCGCAATGGTTTCCCCCTGGTGGCGCGAGGTGTGCAAGCCATTTATGCCGTGCAGGATCTGTTTCGCGAACATTGGCACAGCTCGGCCGATGTCTGGCTGCCCGGTGGCAAGGTGCCACGACCCGGCGCGCTGTTTCGCTTGCCGGCATTGGCTGATACGTACGAGCGCGTGCTTCGCACCGCCCAGGCGGAAGGAGGCAGTCGCACGGAAGTGATCGATGCCGCCTTACGTTGCTGGTACCAAGGCTTCGTTGCCAAGGAGATCGACGCCTTCTATCGTAACGAGAAGGTTCGCGACAGTAGTGGTGAGTCCCATAGCGGCCTGCTTCGCTACGAGGATATGGCCGGCTGGAGTGCTGGTATTGAAGACCCGGTGTCGCTGGATTA
The DNA here is from genome assembly GCA_029265795.1 of Alcaligenaceae bacterium. Taxonomy (GTDB): domain Bacteria; phylum Pseudomonadota; class Gammaproteobacteria; order Burkholderiales; family Burkholderiaceae_B; genus Yanghanlia. Next base: position 4,369 of record JAJUGV010000146.1, on the reverse strand, counting down.
CGGCCGCTACACCGTGGCCAAATGTGGCTTTTGGAGCCAAGGGCCGGTGTTTCTGCAGCAGCTAGGCATGCTGCGGCACACCGACCTGCAGAACCATGCACCCCACACGGCGGGCTTCGTACACCGAGTCACCGAAGCCGCCAAGTTAGCCATGGCCGACCGGCTCGCATGGTATGGCGATTCGCCTGCCGCAGATGCGCAGATTCAAGCCGCCTTACTGGCCGACGATTACCTACGGGCACGTTGGAGCCTTACCGGCGACACCGCATCGGCAGCACTGCTGCCGGGCAGCCCTCTGGGCCGCGAGCCGAGATTGCCAGACTTGGGCGCGGCCGAACGCACCCTTCGCACAGCCGACACCCGATTTGGGGTGGGTGAGCCGACCTTCGCTTCGCTGCCACCTGTGCATGAATGGGCCGAAAAAGAAATTTTTGTGGGTGATACCTGCCATATCGACGTCATCGACAGACACGGCAACATGGTTTCCGCCACCCCGTCGGGCGGATGGCTCTCCTCCAGCCCCGCCATCCCCAAGCTGGGCTTTGCAATCAGCACACGATTGCAGATGACATGGATGGATGAAGGGCTGCCCGATACGGTCACACCTGGCGTCCGCCCCCGCACCACACTATCGCCGTCATTGGCGCTGCGTGACGGCGAACCCTACATGGTGTTCGGGACACCCGGCGGCGATCAGCAAGACCAATGGTCTCTGGCCTTCTTCCTGCGACATGTATTGCACGGCATGAACTTGCAAGAAGCCATCGATGCGCCGGCCTGGCACGTCGACCATTTCCCGGCATCGTTCTGGCCTCGTCAGACCACACTAAACCGCATTTCTCTGGAATCACGGTTCCCGGAAGAAACTATAGAAGCCTTGCGCGCCGCCGGTCACGAAGTGAGGGTGGGTGACCCATGGTCGGAAAGCCGCATGGCGGCGTGCAGCCGCAGCCAGGATGCTGAGGGCCGCATGATTCTCAAGGCCGGTGCCAACCCCCGCGGCATGCAGGGTTATGCCGTGGGACGCTGATACAACATTCAATCTTTACGCATTACAGGAACAACGCATGAGCCTTTCTCCCTTTCACCTGGCCATTCCCGTCCACGATCTGCCCGCCGCACGCCGTTTCTACGGTGAAGTGTTTGGGCTGAAAGAGGGCCGCTCTGCTGAACATTGGGTTGACTTCGACTTCTACGGGCACCAGCTGGTTATCCACGAACATCCCCAGATGCCGTACCAAGAGCAGGCAGGCACCAACCCCGTCGACGGTCACGATGTTCCAGTGCCACACTTTGGTATTGTGCTGCAGTGGGATCAATGGGAGGCGCTGGCAGAACGCCTGAAGTCCTTCGGCACCAAGTTCGTCATCGAGCCGTACATCCGATTCAAGGGCCAGGTAGGCGAACAGGCCACTATGTTCTTGTTGGATCCCTGCGGCAACGCGCTTGAGTTCAAGGCGTTCAAGGATATGAGCCAATTGTTCGCAAAGTAAACAGCACGCCCCCACGTCGCGGCTTATAAGCCGCCTACCCTCCCCGATTCGCGTAGGGGGTTTCTTCGTTGGGGGCGTCTGAAATGGCTCGGATCATCGAGTCATTCAGGTGCTGATTCAAGCGGGCGATTTCTTGTGATGTCCAGCCCTCGGGCGCTGTGACTGCCAGCCATGCGCGGACATAGTGCTCGGGGGCATACACATGCCCGTAACCCATCGGTGTGGTGCCGGCGAGCATCATGTCAAGCGCCAGCTGCAGCATGGTGACAATGGGATACCAGCGCAGTTCCGCAGACACGTCACGGGCGCGCTGCCCATTCATCCACGCGGGTGGCCGGTAAAAACCACGCGGGTCGAAAAAGGTGACGGGGTCACTGGCATACTGCAGATAAACCACCCTTATCGGCCCCCAAGGCGTATCCTGAGCAACGCTGAAGCCGTCTTGGTTCATGAAGCGGATCAGACTGCCATCGTGGAATTCCGGAAGCCAGGCCGGGGAGGCTTCGTTTCGCTCAGCGGTGATTGAGCGCCAAAGCAAGTTGCGAAAAGTTGGCCCGCTCCATACGGCACCATCAATAGGGTCGGCAATCATTTCAAACAGCTGTGCCGAGCGTTCGGAGTTGTAGGCTCCCAGGCTCAGCCCATGCAGATACAGCCGTGGGCGCGCGTCTTTAGGTAGTTGAGTCCAATACTCATAGATTTCTGTAAAAAGCGCGCGCGCAACGTCTACGCCGTACTCTGGTTGCACCACCAGCGACAGTGGGCTGGACAGGTAAGAGTATTGCAAGGCGACGCTCGCCACATCGCCATCATGAAGGTACTCAAGTGAGTCCACAGCGGCAGGGTCGATCCACCCGGTCCCAGTGGGCGTAATGACCACCAGAATTGACCGGTCAAATGCCCCCATACGTATGAGCTCATGAAGCGCTAATGTGGCCTGCTGCTCAGGAGTTTCGGCGGCACGCAGACCGGCATAGACACGAATGGGCTCCTGCGCGGGGCGGCCGGAGAATGCAGAAATATCAGCCGCCGACGGCCCGGAGGAAATGAACTCACGCCCCGCACGCCCCAATTCTTTCCACGCCATTAGCGAGTCGGCGCTGCCACTGCGTAATGGCGAATCCGGCCTGGGACGGCTGGGTTCAATCAATGCATCGCGCTGCCGGTAAGATGTGTCCATCGCGTGAAGCAGCCCGCGAAAGAAGACCCCGCTTGCCAGCGACCAAAATAGAAAGATCGCCACGCCCAGGCCCACTACTCTTGCCAAACGCCTGGGAACATAGCGGTGGATATAACGCGATACGACATCAACCACTAAAAAGAACAGGCGACCCAACCACAACAGCACAACAAACGTTAGGACCGCAAGCGCACACACTTTGAAGGGATGCGCGCTGTCGACGGGCTCCATATCCATCAGGATACGAATCGAGTTCTGCCAATCTGCCGCCTGCCAGAGAAACAGGGCCGCTATTACCATGCAGGTACCGAGCACAGCCAGATTGATCCGTTGACGCAAATGAGCGCCCGGTTCCGGTAGCTCCATATAGGCCCACAACCATCGCCACGCGACCCCAAGCCCATAGCCCGCTGCAAAGCTGACGCCAGCCAGCAACCCTTGCATAACATAAGTACGGGGAATCAGACTGGGTGTAAGCGATGCCGCAAAGAAGAAAGTGCCCAGCAACAGGCCGACACCAGATAACCTCCCACCCAAGCGGATCAGCAGGTGAAACAATGCCTGGGCAACCGACCCGGAAGCACCGCCTGCATCACGAAGAACACCCTTTATGGCTTGTAAGGCTCGCCATTCACGGGCCACTGACACTCGCATACTTGATTTTGACTTGTATGATGACTAACCACCATCACCCGGCGGACGGGGGTGGCACAACACTACATTATGTCCGATCGGGCTTTCACTTTCTGTAAACCGCCCATGCGCAACGCTGTTGTCATTGTCGCTCTGGCCCTGTTCCCCTCATTGGCGCCCGCACAGGACTGTGTCGTGCTGCTGCATGGTCTGGCACGCACCGAAGCATCCCTGCTACTGATGGCTGAGGTACTGGAAAGTTCCAGCTTCCAGGTCGTAAATGAGGGCTACCCATCCACCACGGCCCCCGTCGAAGATTTGATCGACGCTGTCACGGCCGCTACTGCGGAATGTGAAAAGAGCCCGCAAATCCACTTCGTTACCCATTCGATGGGGGGAATTGTTCTGCGTGCATGGTTGCAAGAGAATCGCCCCCGAAACCTAGGGCGCGTTGTTATGCTGGCACCGCCCAATCATGGCTCGGAGCTCGTGGACCTGTATGGTAATGACACCCTCTTCGAGCTGGTCAACGGCCCTGCCGGCCGGCAGCTGGGCACCGACGCGGCCAGCACCCCCAACAGATTGGGATATGCCGACTTCGAGCTTGGGGTCATCGCTGGGTCTATTTCCTCGAATCCGATTTTATCGTCTGCGTTCAGTGGACCAAATGATGGCAAGGTGTCTGTAGAGAGCACCAAGCTCAACGGCATGGCGGACCACCTGGTCGTGAACAGCGGGCATACCTTTATCATGAATAACCCGCTGGTGATGGCGCAGACCCTCTATTTTATTGAACACGGCCGCTTCGACCATCAGCTAACGCTGGGCGAAGTTTTTAAGAGAGCAATGGGAGATTAGCTGAGAGTCATGTCAGACCACTCAAAAAAAAGAGCCGAAATTGCTTCGGCTCTTTCAGTGTTCCCTTTAACCAGGCTAGTTCAGTAGGCTGCGCAACACATACTGCATGATGCCGCCGTGGCGGTAATAAGCCGCTTCACTGGGTGTATCGATACGCACACGCGCCTGAAACTCGATATTGCCGGCGCGGACAGTAACGGTGTCC
>JAJUGV010000173.1 GCA_029265795.1 Alcaligenaceae bacterium | reverse complement strand
TGCTTCCTGTCGTGACACAGCTGGCGGTCACCATTGGGCTGGCAGCTGGCGGGCAAGTCGTGGTCGAAGTCGTTTTCTCATGGCCGGGGTTGGGACGCGAAATTCTGCAGGCAGTGCGTACATCAGATTTTCCCTTGGCGCAGGCCTGCTTTCTGGTCATGGCCACGTTCGTCATAACGCTCAATCTGCTGGTGGACTTTCTCTACACCACGCTTGACCCAAGGGTGAGTTTCAAATGATGGCGGCTTCCATGCGTAGTGCACTCAAACCGTTTGCGCCGATCTTTCAGGACCGCCTAGCTATCGTGGGGCTGGCCGTTCTTTCCTGCATTGTTGCGCTGGCTCTCTTCGCCCCCTTACTGGCTACCCATGACCCAGATCTGGTCAATGAAATCGAAGAAGGCTCTGTGCTGTCACGTGACCCCTCCGGCAGTAGCACGGTGTGGCGTGTCGTGGAATCACTAGGGCCTCTCGCCATACAAGCGTCCGACGCGTATGGCAATCAGGGTCTGGCAGTCGGGCGGGGAGGGGTTGCGTATTTATACGATGAGGGTGGGTGGCGCACACTCAACACAGGAACGCCCCACGATCTGAACGGTGTAGCCTTTTCGGCGGACGGAAAGCGGGCGCTCGCGGTAGGTGCCAACGCAACGGTTCTGCTTTGGGACGGCGAATGGAAACCGGTATTGGCCGATCCGCCTAGCGGAGCCGAGCTGCGGGACGTAGCATGGGTGAGTGACACCCAAGCCTTAGCGGTCGGCGGGGCGGAAGAAATTTGGTTGTTAGATTTGGCATCTAACGCTTTTACGCCCATCAAGAGCCCGGTGGGGCGCGGCTTCGCGCTCAATGCCGTGGAGCGTGACAGCGACGGCACGCTGCTCATGGTGGGGGATCGCGGGTTGGCGATACGCTATGCACCAGACACCCAGTCTGTGAAGGTGGAACGGCTGGGAACCTCGCGCATGCTTAACAGCCTCACGATCGCGCCGGGCGGCGTGGCGCTGGCAGTGGGCGAACGGGGCACGCTCATGCGTCGTGACGGCCCGCAAGCCCGCTGGCGTCAAGACGAGTCGCCGGAGATACGGGCGTTGCGCGCCGGCTGGATTAACGACGAAGGCCATGCCTACGCAGTCGGCCGCAGCGGAATCATTCTTGAGCGGCTCGGCGGCGAGTGGCAACGCATCGAGGCGGAAAGCGAACGGCATTTGCGTTCGGTATTGGTGGTGGCAGACACCGCCTTCGCATTAGGTTCCGACCGCTTCGTCAACCGTCTGGCTCCACCCAGCTCCCAGCACTTGTTCGGTACCGATCACCTGGGGCGCGATCTCTTCAGCCAAAACGTGTACGGCGCGCGCATTGCGCTGCTGGTGGGTTTTCTGGGCGCGAGCCTGGTGGTGTTGATCGGCGCCAACGTGGGCCTGATTGCCGGCTACTACCGTGGGCGCGTGGACACCTTGCTGATGCGTACCGTAGACGTCATCTACGGAATCCCGTTCGAGCCGTTTGCCTTGATACTGGTTCTGCTCTTCGAGCCTAGTCTGCTGATCGTAATCCTGGCCATTTCTTTACTCACATGGCGTACTACGGCCCGGCTGATACGCTCGCAGGTGCTGTCGCTGCGCGAACGCCCGTTCGTTAAGGCGGCGCGAGTGGCAGGGGCGTCGGACCTGCGCATCATGTATTTGCACATCTTCCCCAATGTGATGCCGCTGGTCTTCCTGGAACTGGCCATTATCGTCGGTGTATCCATTATTGCCGAAGCGACACTGTCCTTCCTGGGCCTGGGGCCGCCCCAATCCATCAGCTGGGGAGGCATTCTGCATAACGCCCGCCTGTCCGGGGCGTGGCGCACGGCATGGTGGTGGAATCTGCCCCCCGGCATGCTCATCATGATTACGGTGCTATCGGTGTTCTTTATCTCGCGCTCACTCGAGCTGATCGCGAACCCCAGGCTGAGGGTCCGGCAATGAAAGACGAGTTTTTGTTAAGGGTCAAGGACCTGGCCATTCATTACCGCAGCGCTGCAGGTCCGGTGCAGGCAGTTGATGGCATTGATCTGGCGATACGGCCGGGAGAGGCACTCGGGTTGGTGGGGGAGTCGGGCTGCGGCAAGACGACCGCCGCCAAAGCCATGCTTAAGCTGTTGCCGCCCAATGGGCTGATCGCGCGCGGTGAGATTCACTTCAATGGCCGCGACATCGCACCGTACTCTGAAGATGCGATGCGGGCATTGCGCTGGAAAGAGATCGCATGGATTTCCCAGGCCGCCATGAACGCCCTGGACCCCGTCTATCGTATCGGCGACCAAATTACCGAAGCCATGCAGGCGCATATTGACATCGATCGCGACGATGCGTGGGAGCACGGCAAGGTCCTCTTTCAGGCCGTGGGCATCGATCCGGCACGCTTGCACGCCTTTCCCCATGAAATGAGTGGGGGCATGAAGCAGCGCGCAGTAATAGCCATGGCCATGGCCTTGAACCCCAGGCTGGTCGTTGCCGATGAGCCCACCACCGCACTCGATGTAGTGACCCAGGCGCAAATACTGGCGCGGCTGAGCAAGTTACGGCGCGAACACGACATGTCTCTGCTGTTCATCACCCACGACATCTCAGTGGTGGTGCAGACTTGCGACCGGGTGGCCGTTATGTATGGTGGAAAGGTTATGGAAACCGGCCCGGTCCGAGACGTGTTTCGCAGCCCCTACCACCCCTACACCATGGGCTTGACCAACGCATTCCCCACCCTTGAGGGCGCACAGCGCGAACTGATCTCCATTCCCGGAACGCCGCCGAATCTGCTGAGCCCGCCCCCGGGCTGCCGGTTTGCCGAGCGCTGCCCATTCGCAACGGAGCGTTGCCAGGCGGAGCCGCCGGCGCTGCATCCTTTGCCGGACGATCGTGCCGTGGCCTGCCATTACCCGGAGCGTGCAGAAGAATTCCGTCGCATCACCCGCCGTAATGACACCTGGGAAGAGGTAGGGGAGCGCTTGGGCGAAGCCACGGTCACTCTTGAGTCGCGACATGCCAAGACACAGCCCCGGCGCTTGTTCGAAGTGCAGGGTCTGCGTCGCCATTTCGAGGTACCCGGGCCCTGGTTCGCAAAAGGCGCTCAGCGCAAGGTTCACGCCGTGGACGGTATTGATTTCGAGCTGTACGAAGGTGAAATCCTGGGGCTGGCGGGCGAGTCGGGTTCAGGGAAGACCACGACGGCGGAAGTGCTGGTGCGGCTGCAGAACGCCACAGAGGGGGATATCCAATTCGAAGGTGTGAACATCGCCGCGCTGAAGGGGCGCTCGCTCAAAGCGTTTCGCCGCCGCGCGCAGATGGTCTTTCAGGATCCCTACCAAACCCTGAATCCGCGTTTCACCATCGGCGATATAGTGGCGGAACCTTTGATCATCCATAAGCTGGCGCAAGGTGAAGAACGGCAACAGCGTGTTATTCAGGCTTTGGAGCGCGCAGGGCTCAAGCCGGCTTCCACCTATGTGGGTCGCTATCCGCATGAACTCTCCGGGGGGCAGCGTCAGCGTGTCGCCATTGCCCGCGCTATCGTGCTGGAACCCGACTTTGTCGTGGCGGATGAGCCCGTATCGATGCTGGACGTGTCAATCCGTGCCGGCGTGTTGAATCTGATGCGGCAGTTTCGCGACGAACTGGGGATCTCCTTCGTCTACGTCAGTCATGACCTGCCCACCATTCGCTACGTGGCCGACCGAACCGCCATCATGTATTTGGGCGAAATTGTCGAGATCGGTCCCACCGAGGTCGTGATCTCCCAACGCAAGCATCCCTACACCCAGTTGCTGCTGGAAGCCAGCCCCGAACCGGATCCCGATGTCGTTAAGCAGCCTGTGGAAGCCGCCGGTGAGATACCCAGCGCCATCGAGCCGCCCAACGGTTGCCGCTTCCACACCCGCTGCCCGGTTGCAATGCAACGGTGTGGCTGGGAGGGTAGGGACGTGCTGGCGGCGCTCAGCAGCTATCGCCTGAATCAAGGTGAGCTATCCGCTCTGGGTGACGCCGTAGCCGAAGGTCTGAACGCATGCGTACGTTTCAAGGGGGACGCGAATCTCGCCATACAGGAATTGCTGACGGCCCTGAAATGCAAGCATGAATCGCTGGCAGCGGTGGCGCGTATCTCGGCCGGCGGCGATGCACTAAAAGTGGAGTTCGATCGTATTCCGTCTCCCCGCCGGCGCCATATCGCCGAAGGCCACGAAGTGGCCTGCCTGCTTTACGAAGAGTGAGGTCGCATACCCCGGTACAGCTTCAGGAGCTCACGCCCGGGCCCACTGTTTGGCAATGTGGCCGGCCACGGCCAGCAGCAATTGTGCTGATTCATTGAGCGTGCTCTCCATGCGATGCTGCGGGCCGGCGATGGCAATGCCCAAGGTCTCCGCAT
>JAJUGV010000172.1 GCA_029265795.1 Alcaligenaceae bacterium | reverse complement strand
GCCGTGATCGATAGCATTGCGAACAATGTGCATCAGAGGATCGGATATCTTTTCCAGCAGGGACTTGTCGAGCTCGGTGTCGCCGCCCGTCATCGTCAGCGTGACCTCCTTGGCGGAATCACGCGCGACACTGCGAACCAGGCGTGGTAGCGATTCGAACACCTCGTTGATCGGCAACATGCGCAAGCCCAAAGTGGCTTCGCGCATCTGCCCGATCAGACGTTCTAAAGTGCCCATGGCATCGCGCAAGGCGGTATCACCGTGTCGGCTTGCCAGCTGCGCCGCCGAGGCCCCCGTTATAACAAGGTCGCCCAACAGGTCGACGAGAGCATCCAGACGCTCAACCGGCACCCTGACCAGCGGCGACGTGGTATGCCCCGTGGTATGCCCTTTTGCTGGTTGTGAGGGCGAATGTGTACTGTGCGCCAATACCGTTTGGGGACCCGAAAATCCTCCGTCCAGCGCATCGTCCAAGACGTCCACTTCGTGCACAGAAATTTCGCTACCTTCTCGCACGAACTCAAAAATGCCGTCGATATCTTCGCGTTGGCAACTGGCGGCAAGCAGAATCGAGAAAGAGAGATAACAGGATTCTGGGTCCATCACCGCCGCAGGCGGAATACTGTCTACACGAGTATGCACGTCGTGAACAGTGCCAAGTGAATGCAGCAAGCGAAGGAATTCGGTGGGATCCATGCCGCTGCGCAACAGGTCTTCGTTGAAGCACAGTTCGATCCGCCAGTAACGCGGAGCATCGAGTACAGCCTGCAGCGCTTGGCTCAACCGTTCGCGCCGGCCAATGTCCGGCTCCACATCCTCTTTGTGAGCGGCGACTGCATCCACCAAATCGGCAATGTAATCAAAACACTCCACTAGCAAGGCTCGCAGTGCGTCGGGCAGCCCCGACTGCTTGTCCCGAACGTGGCCCAAGACATTCTCGAGCAGATTGGTGAACCCCACCAAGCGCTCAAAGCCGAGCAAGGCCGCCGAGCCCTTGATGGTGTGTACCGCACGGAAAATCTCATTGACGGTATCCCCGGCATCGCCGGCATCCCCCGTGGCCACTTGCCCCAGGATCGGCTCAACGCCAATCAGAAGCTCGCGGGCCTCTTGGACGACGGCATTACGGGCCTTTTCCACTATGTCTCCCCGTTGCATCGCAATCAGAATCGGGCTGCCCGGCCTGCTGCAGCTCGTTTGACAGACCCAGCAGGTGGAAAACGTCGCGCACGGTCTCACTGGGTGAATCAAGCACGACGGAACACGAACGAGCCTGTGCTTCGCGTTTGATCATTAAAAGCAGTTGTACACCCGCGGTATCGATCTCGTTGATTTCAGAAAGATCCAGCACCATGCCTTCCGGCCGAGCCTCTAATTGCTGTAGCAGCCACGTTTTGATGGCCGTAGCTTGGAAGACCGTCAGTGACGGAACCGGCTGAATTTTCTGAAGATCGCCGTGCATAGCCCCCCTCTAGACCCCTGATAATGAGTCGCCAAATACCGCTTTGTCAGAGTTTTGTTGTTGGATACGACCTGATTCTTATTGTTTCGGATTCATCATAGAACCCGGATGGCGTAGTGGCAATGAGAGGCCGGGACGGTAAATGACAAAAACCCGCATAAACCGGGAAGTCTATGCGGGCTGCAGGAGCTTGCGATTGAGCTCTTGAAAGAATCTTGGCGGACAGAGAGGGATTCGAACCCTCGGTACGCTATTCACGTACACACGCTTTCCAGGCGTGCACCTTCAACCACTCGGTCACCTGTCCTTGCACTTTAGCTGTGCGAAGTCAGGCATTATAGCACCGGAAATATGTTTCTCAAGTGGCTGCCCGCTCGCCCAGCAGACGTTCACAATAACGCGCGATCATATCGACTTCGATATTGACCCGAACGCCCGCCTTGAGAGATTTAAGTGTGGTGACCTGCACGGTGTGCGGAATCAGGTTGATGCCGATTTCGCAGCCATGGTTGCCGTCTTCCACCGAATTAACGGTAAGGCTGACTCCGTTGACGGTGACTGACCCCTTGTAAGCCATGTAGCGAGCCAGTTCCTGTGGCACGACGATACGCAGAGCCCAGGATTCGCCCACGGGTTCAAATGCCGACACCACGGCCGTACCATCAACGTGACCCGATACGATGTGGCCATCCAGCGTATCGCCCAGACGCATGGCGTGTTCCAGGTTTACCTCGCCCGGTTGATCCAACCCCACCGTTCGGTTGAGACTTTCGCGTGAGACGTCCACCTGAAAACCGTCGTCCTGCAGCGCCACCACTGTCATGCAGGCACCTTGTATGGCGATGGAATCGCCCAGTTTGCTGTCAGCGCGCAGAAAGCCGGGAGCGTGGATAGCCAGCCGGACACCGCCTTCTTCGCCTTGCCCGACCAGAGGGGTGACTTCGGTAATGCGGCCGATCGCCGTAACGATGCCTGTGAACATGTGCTTCCTTGAATGTATCAATGCGCCAGATGGCGCTGTACGAGCCGATCGTGCGCCTGCGTCAGCGATGCCCAATGGCCGGGGTGGCGAAGGCGTAGACGCATGTCCTTGCCAACCGCGAGGGCTTCCGCAAATTCGAACCGCTCAGCGGCGTCTAGCGATGCAACGAGCGGCATGGCGGCCATGCCCCTGCCCTGCCCCAGAAGCAGCGGAGCCATATAGACCAGAAGTTCGTCAATGCAGCCCGTATGCAAGAGTGCTCCTGACAAGCGCGCACCGGCTTCGACGTGGACTTCGTTTATTTCGTGGGCGGCGAGCCAGCGCATAACGGAGGGAAGATCCACCCCAGCCGATGAGCTGGGCATAACGACCACTTCCACATTGCGCTTTGCCAGGCGTTCAGCCTTAGCTTGGTCAATGCGGCAAACAAACAGCCATACTTTGCCGCCGTCAAACATGCGCGCACCTTCGTCAATTTCGAAACGGGCATCGACCACGGCGCGAATCGGCTGCCTTGCGGTATCGACCTCGCGCACATTCAACCGGGGGTTGTCGCTACGCACCGTGCCGATGCCGGTCAGAACTACGCATGCCCTAGCGCGCCAGTGATGGCCGTCAGCGCGGGCAAGCGGGCCGGTGATCCATTGAGATTCGCCGCCCGGCAGCGCCGAATGCCCGTCCAGGGAAACGGCCGACTTCATCCAAACCCAGGGAAGGCCGCGAGTCATGCGTGAGACAAAGCCGACGTTCAGGGCAAGAGCTTCGTCCGCGCAGACGCCCAGGGTTAGGGAAATGCCGGCGTCTCGCAAGCGCTCCAGGCCCTTGCCACCTACCAACGGATTCGGATCACACATGGCGATGACGACACGTGCCACGCCCGCGGCGATGAGCCCGTCGACACATGGCGGCGTGCGACCATGGTGACTACAGGGTTCGAGCGTGACATAGACGGTTGCCCCCTCTACCGGGTTGCCCTTGGCTTCGGCATCGCGCAACGCCACCACCTCAGCATGGGGCCCACCCGCACGCTGCGTAGCGCCCTGGCCAAGGATGACATCGCCACGCACGATAACGCAGCCCACACGTGGATTGGGAGCAGTGATATACAGTGACGTTTCAGCTAATGCCAGAGCATGCCGCATCCAGCGGGCATCTTCAGCCTGCTGCGTCATTGCTTCACCTCCGGCGTCTTGAATTCGGAAATGGCCTTAACGAATTCCCCGACATCTTCAAAGCTGCGATACACGGAGGCGAAGCGCACGTAAGCGACTTCGTCTAGATCTCGCAGTTCGGCCATGACCAGGTCTCCGATAAACCGAGACGTGACTTCTTTCTGGCCACAGTGCAGCAATTGATCGCAGATCCGCTCTACCGCAGCCTCCATTTCATCGGTACTAACGGGACGCTTACGTAACGCGAGCTTGAAGCTGCCTTGCAGCTTGGCCAGGTCGAACTCGACCCTTGTACCGTTGCGTTTCACCACTGCGGGCATCAGCAGTTCGGCCCGCTCATATGTGGTGAAACGCCGGTCACATGCCGGACAGCGGCGCCTGCGCCGCACGACGTCGCCCTCTTCCTGCACACGGGTGTCGATAACCTGAGTGTCGTTCTGATTGCAGTATGGGCACTTCATGGCGCAGGCCGCTGTAGTGAGGGCATCAACGATAGACGGGGAATCGGGCCGTCAGTTCGTTGACCTTTTCACGCACGGAAGCCAGGTTCGCTTCGTCGAACGGATTGTCCAGGACGTCGGCCACCAGGTTTGCCGTGAGTTCGGCTTCTGCTTCTTTGAAGCCGCGCGTGGTAAGCGCCGGCGTACCCAGGCGAACACCGCTGGTAACGAAGGGCTTTTCTGGGTCGTTGGGAATGGAATTCTTGTTGACCGTGATGTGTGCCTTGCCCAGCGCGATCTCGGCGTCCTTGCCGGTAATGCCCTTGGCACGCAAATCGACCAGCATCACGTGGCTTTCCGTGCGCCCCGATACGATGCGCAGACCGCGGCTCACCAATGTATCGGCCAGCACTTTGGCGTTCTTCACGACTTGTTCGGCATATTGCTTGAAGTCGGGC
>JAJUGV010000169.1 GCA_029265795.1 Alcaligenaceae bacterium | reverse complement strand
TCGGCCGTCTGGACCACCGTGCTGGAAATTTCTTCCATTGCAGCGGCCGTTTCTTGCAGATTTCCTGCCGTAGACTCGGTACGACTTGCTAAATCTTTACTGCCTTCCGCGACATCGCGGCTTGCCTGATTAATTTCACCAGCGGCCGCACGCACCACCATCAACAGATCCCGCAGATTGCGCCGCGTCTGAGCCATCTCCAGCATCAGACCGCGAGCCATATCGGCGTCCTGGGTGTCCACCAAATCCCCTTCGGCAATACGGCGCAAGGTACGGCGTGCATCAGCCGGATCTCCGCCAAGCTCGGTTTTCACCGTACGCAGCAGCATCCAACACAGAAGCGCGGCGACAAGTACTGCAAGCAGGGCCAACACAGTTGCCACTATGGTCACGGTCACGGCATACTGTTTGACGACTGCATGCGCTTGAGCTGCGGCCTCTCGCCGTGCGACGATCTGCTCAACCAGAATTCGGCCGATTGGGCAGCGAGCGGCGTGCCTTCAGCCACCCCACGCAATCCCGACATTGCACGGGTATACGCCGATTCGGCGGCATCCAGGTTGTCGTATGCGCGCCGGGTGCCGGGGTCGAGCAGAATATTGCGCAATGCCTGCCCAGCCTGCAGGCCCTGTGCATACATTTCATTGAGCCTGTTAGCGACAAACTGCTTAGTATTGATGTATTGCTCGAACTCGTCATGTGTTCGCGTCAACCCCCACCTGAATCGAAACCGCATGGCGGTCTTTGCTCCTTGTATTTGTATATAAAATGAATCCGCTCATATTCTGCGCCCAAATAAGCAAAAGCAATAAGCGCAACAAATGAACAAAATCAGTTACAAATACACTGGACACGGTGCACAAAACACCGCTAGAGCAAGTGATCAACCGTAAACCAGTTCCTTCAGAAACAACGATAACGACGGCACGTAAGTGATCACCATCAGGCACCCGAAGGTGACTAGCACGAACGGTACTAGGGTGCGAATGATGCGCTCCAGCGAAATCTGTGCAACCGTACAGGCGGCAAAGAGGTTTACACCGAACGGCGGTGTCACCATGCCAAGTGCAAGGTTGACCACCATAATGACGCCGAAGTGAGCTGGGTCGACCCCAAACTGCATGGCGACCGGCAACAGCAGGGGTGCCAGAACCACAATGGAGGCAGAGGTTTCAATGAACATGCCAATTAAAAAAAGCGCCACGTTCATGCCCAGCAAAAATGTGGTCTTGTCGCTGAACACCATGCCCAGCCAATCGCCCAGAGCCTGTGGCACCCCTGCGCGATTCAGCAGGAAGCCGAACACGCCGGCATTGGCGATGATGAACATGATGACCGCTGTCGAGATGACCGAGCGGTGAAAGGCCTGCGAAAGCGTCTTGAGGTCGAGACGCCGGTATATGAAGATGCCGATGACCAACGCGTATACCACCGCGACCGCAGAGGCCTCGGTAGGCGTAAAGATGCCACCGTAGATCCCGCCCAGGATGATGACCGGCATAAACAGCGCCAACCAGGCACGACGCAGTGACAACCCCAACGGCAACCGCCCCGCACCGTCGTTCTTGCCATAACCATGACGCTTTGCATATAGCCAAACATAGGCCATCAGGCCGAACGCAATCAGTATGCCGGGCCCTATTCCAGCAATGAACAATTCACCTACCGAGGTGTCGGTCGAGACCGCAAATAGAATCATCGGGACCGACGGAGGAATGATGACTCCCAGTTCTGCGGCTGTCGCCTGCAATGAGGCGGCAAAAGGCCGGGGGTAGCCGTGCTTGAGCATGGCCGGGATCAGAATGGCCCCCACTGCAAAGGTCGTGGCCACGCTGGAACCCGCCACTGCGGCGAAGATCATGCAGGTAAGGACACAGCTAATAGCCAGCCCACCCTGCACTCCCCCCACAACGCTTTTGGCAAATTCAACCATGCGTTCGGAGATACCGCTAGCCTCCATGAGATTACCGGCAAGAATAAAGAAGGGCACCGCCACCAGCGGATATTTGTCCAGTGCAGCGTAAATTTGTTGAGCGACCACCAGCCAGGTCATGCCTTCGTACCCGACCCCTATCAAGGCCGCCAGACCGATCGACACCGCCACGGGGACCGAGACGGCAAAGAAGATCAGCATCGACAGGATCATCAACTGTGACATGACGCTGCCTTTACCCCAGTTTTCTTTTTCATGTGCAGGCTCAGATTACCGTGTCATCGACAGGTGGCGGCTGCGATGTATCCAGCCAGCGTGCAATCACGCCCAGGATAGCCAGTGCCATTCCGATGGGAATAGCGATATAGATCCAGGAGATCGAAAACTCGAGGCTGGCGAGTGTCTGAAAGCGCACGCGCCAAGCCATCTGGGCGCCCACCCAGCCCATGAAGCCAAGAAACGCCACGCACACCACCATAATGCCGTGCTCAAGCCGGCGACGCGCCCGCCCCTTCAGGAAACCATGCAACATTTCCACGCTGAGCATCGCCCCATGGCGAAAGGCCAGGCACAGGCCCAGCATTACGGTCCAGATCAGCGAGGAACGGGTCCAGGCCTCGCTCCAGTCTGCCGGCGAAAGCAGGACAAAGCGGGCCAGCACCTGATAGAACCCCGCCGCCACTGCAGAGAACAGCAGCAGCTGGCAGAGAACGGAGATCACCCGAAACAGGGTGCGATCAAGAAGCCGAACGAATTTCACGATAGAAGGTGACGACTCGAAATAAGCGGCCGGGCCTTATAGGGTAACAAGACAATGGCCCACCGCCAGACCGTAGCGGGGGCCATTGCTCTAAGCACAGAAACGGGAGCTACCATGACTGCGTGGCTGAGGCCGTCACTCGCGTCAGCGACGCCCGGTTTACTTGGCGTTGCGGATTGATTCGACCAGTTCCTGGCCGAACTGCTTGTAGTACTGCGGGTAGATCGGGTCGAGCGCCTTGGAGAAGGCGGAGTGATCGACTTCGTTCACCTGCATGCCGGCCTTCTTCACTTCTTCGATACCGCTTTGCTCGATATTGTCGACGTAAGCGCGCATCGCGACGGCCGCTTCTTCAGCTGCTTTCTTGAAGGCCTGTTTTTCGGCATCGGACAGACTGCCATAGGTCGAAGGCGACGCCAGCACCACGGCTGGGCCGTAGACGTGGGAAGTCAGCGACAGGTATTTTTGCAGCTGTGGCAGCTTGGCGGACACGATCACCGACATCGGGTTCTCTTGGCCGTCGATCGTGCCTTGCTGCAACGCGGTGGCGACTTCAGGCCAGGCCATCGGGGTAGCCAGAATACCGAGCTCGCGGAAAGCTGCAATATGCACGGGATTCTCCATCGTGCGTACCTTCAGGCCCTTGGCATCGGCGGGCGTAGCGACCGGCCGCACGTTGTTGGTCAGCTGACGAAAGCCCTGTTCGCCCCAGGCCAGGCCGACCAGACCACGCTTGGAAAATTCAGCGAGCAGGTTCTGCCCGATTTCGCCGTCGAGCACACTGCGCGCGTGTTGCAGATCGCGGAACAAGAACGGGATATCAAACACGCCGGTGGCAGGAACGAAGTTCACGGTGGCCCCGGTGGATACGATGGCAAGATCGATGGTGCCCAGTTGCAGGCCTTCCAGCACCTCGCGTTCGCCGCCCAGCGCACTATTGGGAAATTGCTCGACTTTGAACTTGCCCGGCAGTTCGGCCTCAAGGGTCTTCACGAAGGCGTCGGCACCGGCGCCGTAGTGCGAGCTGGTGGACAGCGCATACGCGAACTTGAGATTCTTGGCAGCAGCCGGGGCAGCCACGAAGGCGCCCGCCACGCAGGCTGCAGTGAGGAGTTTCGTGAGCCAGTTGCGACGCATAAGAATTCCTTTCTTCGAAGATGGGACCATGCTGGAACGCATGGCAAAACAACTCCGAGATTATGGCAAAGCCCCATGCGCCGAGGTATCCGGGTTTTCGCGGTAGCCTTGACATCGCTTCGCCGCATGTTTAGCCTAACTGGCCTGACCACTAGACCAATTAACGCAGATGAACACACTGCAAGCCGTCAGTGCACCCCGGCTGTATCGCATCATTGCCGAACAGATCGCTGCGCGCATACGCGCCGGCGAGTTTCTTTCGGGTGAGCGCCTGCCTTCCGAACGCGACCTGGCGGAACAGCTGCAGGTCAGCCGGGCGTCGGTGCGCGAAGCCTTGATCGCACTGGAGCTGGAAGGCTATGTAGAAGTGCGCGTGGGTTCGGGGGTGTATGTGTTGGATCCAGCGCCACGCAAGACATCACAGGGCGTGTCCCAAACGATCACGAACAGCAACGAAGAAGATCCCGGTCCTTTCGACCTGCTGGAAACCCGTCTACTTGTAGAACCCGAAAGCGCGGCCCTTGCTGCGCAAACGGCCTTACCGGCACAGATTGCGGCCATTGAAGCGGCTCACCGGGCTATGAACACCTTGAATGAGCCCGGCCGACACGATCGCAACTTCCATTTGGCTATTGCGGCTGCCTGCGGCAATGCCGCCCTGGCTTCAACCATCGCCCATCTATGGTCACTTGGCCGGCGCAGCCCCGTCTACGCCCGGCTGGAAGCGCATTTCGTGACAGAACGTGTATGGGAACAAGCCCATCAAGAACACGCACAGATTCTTGCCGCCATTCAACAGCGTGACGCAGACCGTGCCCGACACGCCATGCACGATCACCTCGTGGGCATCCTGGCACGGCTGCGGGCCGACTTTGGCCGTCTCGCGCTGTAAATGCGGCAGGCACCTTCATTCGTCTATCAAAGGAGAACCCTTATATGAACGCCCGTAACGATGTTGAGCGCAATGGCGGTCAAATTCTGATGCAGCAGCTACGCATACATGGGGTGCGCCGCCTCTTCATGGTGCCCGGCGAAAGCTACCTGCCATGCATCGATGC
>JAJUGV010000125.1 GCA_029265795.1 Alcaligenaceae bacterium | reverse complement strand
GGCGCACGTCGGTAACTTCGTCGAAATCAAGAACAGCGTGCTGGGTGAAGGCTCCAAGGCCAGTCACCTGACCTACATCGGCGACGCGCAAATCGGCGCGCGCGTGAATATTGGCGCGGGCACCATCACCTGCAATTACGATGGGGTGAACAAGTATCGCACTGTGATCGAAGACGACGCCTTCATCGGTTCGGATTCACAGCTTGTGGCGCCCGTGACCGTAGGCACGGGCGCTACGCTGGGTGCGGGCACAACGCTGACGCGCGACGCACCGGCGGGCAAACTTACCTTGTCGCGTGCAAAGCAAACGACGGTAGAAGGTTGGCAGCGGCCGGAAAAAAAGCGTTGATGGCCTGAAGGGTATAGGTTTGACACAGGAGATTCATTCCGAGGCCGGCAGCATAGCCAACAAGGGCGCAACTAACGAGAGCAGCAGCGGCCAAGCGGCTTCAGCTGCTTCCGCGCCTGACGGCCTGCCGGTCCCGCGCCGCCACTGGGCGGTGGCCGTGATGCTGCTGGGCATCACCATCACTGTGTTCGACACCACCATGTCGAATGTCGCCTTGCCGGCGATATCGAACTCGTTGGGCATTCCTGCCAGTCAGTCTGTGTGGGTGGTGCTGGCTTACAGCTTGACCGTAGTCGGATGTTTGTTGCCCTTGTCGGCACTTGCCGAGCGGGTGGGCTTCCGCTTCATGTTCGGCCTGGGGTTAAGCATTTTCCTGGCGGCGTCGCTTTCTGCCGCGTCCTCCTCCAGCATGACGCAGCTGGTCATTTCGCGTGTGGTTCAGGGTCTGGGTTCTGCGATGCTGATGTGTCTGTTCGGCGGCATGTTGCGCAACACTTACCCTCTGAGCAAGCTGAGCGCAGGCATCAGCCTTAATGCGTTTACCGTGGGCATCATGGCCGTGGTCGGGCCGACTCTGGGCGCCATGCTGCTGCAGTGGTTCGGGTGGCAGGCCATTTTTCTTGTCAATATTCCATTGGCTCTGCTGGCCTACTTGGGCATACGCCAGCTGCCGGATATTCCCCGGCGTAGCGGCCCTTTTGATTGGACGGCCTGTGGGCTGAGCGCAGCGCTCTTTGCATTGGCTCTATATGGTTTGGAAACGCTGGGCCGCGATCTCATACAGGCAGCGTTGTGCCTGCTGCTAGCCGCGTTAATTGCATGGGTGCTGGTGCGGCGGTCTTGGGGTCAGCCGGCACCGGTGGTGCCTGTTGATCTATTGCGTATCCGCTCCATTGGCTACTCCGTGGCCGCGTCGGCCTTCTTTTTCGCCGCTCAGACCGGTGCGTTTGTCGCGCTGCCCTTCTACTTCAAGATGATTTACGGTGCGTCGTATGCGCAGGTGGGGCTGTACCTCGGCGCCTGGGCGATCGGCGGGGCGCTGATGGCACCCGTCTCCGCCTACATGTCGGAGCGCTACCCCGTTGCCATCCTCTGTGCGCTTGGCGCCATCGTCATGATTCTTGGGTTGACTGGGGTGCTCATTGCGCCGGGCGATGTCGGTATAGCCTGGCTGCCGGCCTGCATGTTTCTCGCCGGTGTAGGGTTCGGTTTCTTTCAGACACCTAATAACCGTGCCATGTTGGGCGGTATTCCACGCCATCGCAGCGGTGCTGCGGGCGGCATGCAGGCCACCACTCGGGTGTTTGGGCAAGGCGTGGGCACCGCGTTCGTGGGCGTGGCATTCCAGTTTGGTGCCTATGGCCCCATTCTGGGCATCAGTGTTTCCATTGCGTGCGCGACATTGGCGCTGGCGGTGAACGTCATACGCCACCTCGACCCGACTCCGGATGCTCGTTTCTGATTCTTCATCCATGCGTATTCTGCAACTGAATTTTGAGAAAGGCTGGCGTGGCGGTGAACGCCAGACGCTGCTGACCATGCGTCAGCTTATGCTCGCCGGCCACGAAGTAGAACTTCTTGCTCGCAGGGGCGGCGAGCTCGCCCGGCGCGCGTCGGAGCTGGAGCTGATGGTGCACGAGTGCGACAACGCGCTGGATGTCTGTCGTTTTCTGCTAGGGCGGCGACGGCAATACGATGTCATGCACGCGCAAACCGCGAACATGATGACCTGGCTCGCGCTACTGCGCCCCTGGCTCAAGGCGCGTATCGTGTTCACCCGGCGTACCGCCTTTCCGATCCGTAAGAATGAAGCGCGCAACGCCTGGAAGTGGCGCCAGGCCGATGCCCTGGTGGCAATCAGCGATGCGGCGGCGGCCGAGCCGCGCCGGCTGGGGCTGCGTGTGGCGGTGATTCCCAGTGCCATCGAAGCCTTGCCGCTTAACACGGCGCATCTGCAGGCATTCGCCCGGCAGCATCAGCTGGAAGGGCGTCGTGTGCTGGCGACGGCCGCGGCGCTCACTGAGGAAAAAGATCCGCTGACACTGGTGCGGGCGGTGCATGCACTGTCCCGCGAGCGCGACGACTTCATTTTTCTTCATCTAGGCGCGGGCGGTAGTCAGGAGGCGGCGGCGCGAGAACTGGTACGGGAACTGCAGCTGGAGTCGGTGTATTGCTTCGCGGGCTTCCAGGAAGGGGTCGAAAACCTGTACCGGCTGATGGATATCTTTGTTCTTTCCTCGCGCTTTGAGGCGCTGGGCAGCAGTGTTCTGGACGCCTTCCTGTACGGGGTGCCGGTGGTCGCCACCAATGCGGGCGGGCTGGCGGAACTGTTGGCCGACGGCCGGGGGTTAAGCAGCGAGGTCGGCGACCCCGAAGCGTTGGCCGCCAATATGGCGAAGGTGCTGGACGACCCGGCATTACGCGCCACGATGACCGAACGGGCGCAGCGCTATGTGACGCGTGAGCACGACCCGGCAACGATGGCCGCCCGGTATCTGGAGCTTTACGCCGGGCGTGGTGGGCTGCATATCTGATCCCGTAGAAATGGCCCCGATGAGCCTTCAAAAGCCAATCTGTTCGGATACTTCTGCCTTGTTCGTTCATTATCAAATTCCTACAAACAGTTAGAATTTCGTCGTGGCAAGGTCCGCGGGCCGGGTGCGCAGCATTTTGCTGTGACTCGTGAGCCCGGTTAATACGGGCGCACGGCGCCTGTCTTTATTGTTGGAGCCTTGGCCGGGGGATATTCCCTGTTTCTTTGGCGGAATTGTTGATAATGAACTGGTTTTCCCGTCTTGCGATACGAACCAAGCTTATCCTGAGCTTCATCGTGGTGGCTATTGTTGCCGCGATCATTGGCGGCACCGGCCTGACGTCCATTAATCGCATCCATGGCATGGCCAAGCACATGCACGATTTTGAGCTGCAAGGGCTCTACCAGGTGGGGCGTGCTGATGCCGAAATGCGTTCGGCCGGTCGTGCCCTGCGAGGTGTGGTGCTTGCGGTGGACGATGCCGAGCGCGACGCCCGCGCTGCGCAGATGCAGCAGCATTTCCAGACCCTGCGCACCCTGGGTCAGGACATTGATCGATTTTTCGTCACGGAAGAAGGCAAGCAGGCGCGACGCCGCCTGGCTGAAGCCATCCGTGAATACGAAGCCAGCGCTAACCGCGTGGTGAACGAGCTGCGGCAGAACCGCTTTGGCGCGCAAGGCAAGGTGCGCGACATGTTGGCGAACGATACGCACCCCAAGGGCAACGCAGCGGAAGCCTTGCTGGGTCAGTTGTTGGATCGCAAGCGCACCAACGCCCAAGTTTTCGAAGACAGAATCGACGAAGTCCGCGACAGCGCCATCGTCATGGCAGGGGTGCTGACTCTGGCAGGTATTCTTATTGCGTTGTTCTTCGGCCTGCTGTTTGCGCGTTATATCGCCCGTCAGTTGGGTGGCGAGCCCGACGAGGTCGTTGCCATCGCCGAAGCGATCTCCAAGGGCGACCTCACGGTCAACATTAAGACCGAAGGGGTGGCACCCAACAGCATCATGGCACATATGGCAGCCATGCAGACGGAATTGCGCCGTCTGGTGGGCTCGGTGCTGAGCAGCAGCCGCAGCATTGCCAGTGGCGCCAGCCAGATTGCCGCCGGTAACGCCGACCTGTCGCAGCGTACCGAAGAACAGGCAGCCAACCTCACCGAAACCGCCTCGGCCATGGAAGAGCTGGCCGGTACGGTGCGTAACAACGCCGACGTCGCCCGCCAGGCTGCGCAGCGTGCTATGGCTGCCAGCCGTTCCGCCGAGAACGGTGGCGAAGTGGTCGACAATGTAGTCGAGACCATGGCCGGTATTACCGAATCGTCCAAGCGCATTGTCGACATCATTACCGTGATCGACAGCATTGCCTTCCAGACCAACATTCTGGCCCTGAACGCTGCGGTGGAAGCCGCCCGGGCGGGTGAGCAGGGCCGCGGCTTTGCGGTCGTTGCGGGCGAAGTCCGCAGCTTGGCTCAGAAGTCTGCAGCAGCTGCCAAAGATATTAAGGAACTCATCGACGACAGCGTCGAAAAAGTCACCGAAGGCAGCAGGCTGGTGGATACGGCCGGTGAAACCATGGACGGCATTGTGGCCGACGTTAAGCAGGTCACCGACCTCATCAGCGAAATCAGTGCCGCCACTTCCGAGCAGACTTCCGGCATCTCGCAGGTCAACGATGCAGTGCTGCAGCTCAGCGATGTCACTCAGCAGAATGCCGCGCTGGTCGAACAGAGTGCCGCCGCTTCCGGCAGCTTGAACGAGCAGGCGCAGCGCCTGGTTGAACTGGTCAACTTCTTCAAGGTGGATGCGAACCAGGCACGCTCAAGCAGCCAATCCGCCACCGTAATTTCGGTGCCGCCCGCCACCATCGAAGAGGGGGTGCGCCGCAGCAGTCGTCCGGCATCTCAGGCACCGCGCGGTAACGGGTCCAGGGCTCAGCCCCAAGGTTCCCCCGAGCAAGCGGCGCCTGCCAAAGAGCCCGCAAGCAAACCGGCAGCGCGCCCCGCGCCTGCTCTGGGCGCCAAGCCAGCGCTGGCGGCCGCCACGGCAACCGCCGGCTCGGCCACCTATGGGCCGGGCGCATCCAAGGAAGACGACTGGGAAGAGTTCTGATTCCCCGCGGCTGTCAGCGCTTCAAGAGCGGCAGCCGCGTTTCAAACTTGCTGCGGTGAATCGCGAAGAACGTGCGCACATTGCGCACGTTTTTTTTGGATGTGAACAGGCGGTGGGCGAGCTCGTGATAGGCCGGCATGTCGGGTAACTGAATAATCAGAAGAAAATCCGGCCCCGGCGACACCCGATAGCACTGCTGAATGGCGTCCGCCCCGATAATGTCCGCTTCGAAGGCATCCAGTTCTTCGGCCGTCTGCACATCCAGCGTGATCTCCACAATGGCCGTCAACCCTGCCCCCAGCTTCTCGGGCGACAAGATGGCGACTTCCCGCGTGATGTAGCCCTGCGTACGCAGTCGACGCACCCGCCGAAAAACAGTGGGGGGCGACGCATGCACCTTTTGCGCCAGTTCCTGGTTGGTGAGGGAACTGTCACTTTGCAGAATATCGAGTATGCGCAGATCGAGATCGTCCAACGCGATGGGGGCAAGGTCTGGCTTGGTCATGGTGTAAATCTTATTCCAAGTGTCATGACAGATAGGAAGAATATTTCATTACATTTATGTGTCGATCTATTATTTCAATTTAATCATAATAAAGAACACATATTTCCTCGTTCGCCCGCCACAATATATGCTCGTAGTGGTCGCAGTGCTCACACGGCGAGTCACTAACCGCTACGTGTCTGTTTGCATTTTGGCTTGCCAAGAACGGAGAAATCATATGTGCGGAATCGTCGGTGCAGTAGGTCAACACGACATTACTCCCATCCTGCTGGAAGGTCTGAAACGGTTGGAATACCGGGGGTATGACTCCTGCGGCGTCGCGGTTCACGCTGAAGGCGAACTCAGGCGGGCGCGCAGTACGCAGCGTGTCGCCGAGCTGGTAGAGCAAGTTAAGGCCGAAACGATTGGCGGCTACACGGGCGTGGCGCACACACGCTGGGCCACCCATGGCGCTCCGGCCACTCATAACGCCCATCCCCACTTCTCCGGCAAAGGCGGTGCACCGCGCATTGCGCTGGTGCACAACGGCATCATCGAAAACCATGACGAACTGCGGGCAGAGCTGACCGAGGCCGGTTACGCCTTCGAAAGTCAGACCGATACCGAAGTCATCGCGCACCTGGTGGATCATCTTTATAACGGCGACCTTTTCGAAGCCCTGCAGCAAGCCGTGCGTCGTCTGCAAGGCGCTTACGCCATCGCCGTATTCTGCCGCGATGAACCACACCGCGTGGTTGGCGCACGCCAAGGTTCACCGCTGGTGGTCGGGCTGGGCGACGGCGAAAACTTCCTGGCATCCGATGCCCTAGCGCTCGCAGGCACGACCGACCAGATCATTTATCTGGAGGACGGCGACGTCGTAGATGTGCAGCTGTCGCGCGTGTGGATTGTGGATGGCGAGGGCAAACCGACCGAGCGGGAAGTCCATACGGTTCACCTACACACCGCAGCGGCGGACCTGGGGCCCTACCTCCACTACATGCAGAAGGAAATCTTCGAACAACCGCGTGCCGTCGCGGACACACTGCAAGACATCGACACCATTACCCCCGAGCTTTTTGGTGACGGCGCCTACAAGGTGTTCAAAGACATTGACCGTGTGCTGATTCTTGCCTGCGGCACCAGCTACTACGCCGGCCTGACCGCCCGCTACTGGATCGAATCCGTCGCCAAGCTGCCGGTGGATGTCGAAATCGCCAGCGAATACCGCTACCGCGTCAGTGTGCCCAACCCCCGTACTTTGGTGGTGACGATTTCCCAGTCCGGCGAGACCGCCGACACTCTGGCCGCACTTAAGCATGCTCGCAGCCTCGGCATGGAGCACACCCTTACCATCTGCAACGTCGCCACCAGCGCCATGGTGCGCGAATGTAAGCTGCACTACATCACGCGGGCAGGGGTCGAGATCGGCGTCGCCTCCACCAAAGCCTTCACCACCCAGCTGACCGCACTGTGCCTGTTGACGCTCGCGCTGGCCCAGGTCAAAGGCCAAAGCACGGACGACATGGAAGAAAAGTTGCTCAGGGACCTACGCCACCTTCCTGTAGCCATCGGCGCAGTGCTGGCGCTTGAGCCACAAATCATCAGCTGGGCCGATCGCTTCGCCAGCAAGGAGCATGCACTTTTCCTGGGCCGGGGCATGCACTACCCCATCGCCCTAGAAGGGGCTCTCAAGCTAAAGGAAATCAGCTATATCCACGCCGAAGCCTACCCGGCCGGTGAACTCAAGCATGGCCCGCTCGCCCTGGTGACCGACGCTATGCCGGTGGTGACCATCGCACCGAATGACGAACTGCTGGAAAAACTGAAATCCAATATGCAGGAAGTGCGCGCCCGTGGCGGTGAGCTGTATGTCTTCGCCGACAGCGATACACGGATCGCCAGTGGGGATGGCATGCACGTGATTCGCATGCCGGAAAACTACGGGAAGCTTTCCCCCATACTGCACACGATTCCGCTGCAGCTGCTGGCGTATCACACGGCGGTGGCCAGGGGCACGGATGTGGATAAGCCTAGGAACCTGGCGAAGAGTGTGACGGTGGAGTAGCTCGGCAGCTCCAATGCATAACTAAAGTAAGTAAAGGCATGGCCGGCCCGTTCCGGGGGCTCTACCCTTATATTCCGCGACACTTCTTGAACAGGCAGCAGAATATCCATCGTATAGGGTTCGCTGCCTTCACTGCCGAAACACGCTGCTTGACTCGAAATTATTTTCGTTAATTGAGATACGAGCGCAGCGGCAACCATGTGAACAAGCCACCATTCTGAAATCCTGATGCCGGTCACGCTAGGGGACAAACCCTAGCAGACATAAGTCGTCTCAACTTGTAAACACTTAATACATTAGACGAATTTGGACGGATTCGGAGGCTGAACTTGACCGTGTTGACGGTGTGGTCTGGGCCGTTTCACGCCCATTCTTTGAATGAACGGCCCGAAACGCAATGGCACCTGCTACATGACCATTTATTGGGGGTGGGCCAGCTGGCGCAAGAGTTCGCCGAGGTTTTTGACGCTGGAGCGTTGGCCTATGTGCAGGGCTGTCTACACGATCTCGGAAAGTACAGCGCTTCCTTCCAACGGCGGATACGAGGGCACGGAGC
>JAJUGV010000155.1 GCA_029265795.1 Alcaligenaceae bacterium | reverse complement strand
GATTTCATTGGCCCGGCGCAGCTCTTTGACCTCACGCTCGAGCGCTTTGATGCGTTCTTGCTCTGCCTGAGGGACACCAGGCCGCGTGCCAGCCTCCACCTCTTGAAGCTGCACCCACTTCAACAGCGTGTAGCCTGAACAGCCGATCTTGGGCGCAATGGACTGCACCGCCGCCCATTGCGACGGATACTCACCGCGATGCTCTTGCACCAATCGAACGGCACGCTCACGGACTTCAGGCGAAAATTTGTTGTTCTTGCTCATGGCTCCATTTTCTCAAAGGTTGGAGCCTCCTCAAAACTCGGTGCGATTCAGCAGCTTCTAAATCTTTTATGGAAACGGCATCGCCTTACGCTTCTCTTAATCCTGTTGGCGCATTATCCAGGGCAGTTCAATCGAAGGAGTCCAACTGGTCTGCCTACCGGATTGCCCGTGCGGCTCTTATCGTTTGTTGCCTTGCCATTGGGAATGCATGGGCCAGTAATGGTCTATTTTCGTCCTCCTCTCAGTCTGAGTTCCTTGAAGCTTCAGAAGTACTTAAGCTAGAGGAACCCCAGCAGCAGGGGGAAGAATATGTCGTCGCAGGGCGCATTGCCGATGACTATTACGTTTACCGCCACTCCCTCAAGTTGGTTGATGCTGAGGGGAACGAACTTGATCTAGTGCTTCCCGACGGAACCCCGCAGCATGATGAGTTCTTTGGCGACACCGTCATCTATACCGACGATGCGCTGCAAATGCGGTTCGCCGCAACGGCTGCGGGCCCTCTGACGCTGCATTGGCAGGGTTGCGCGGTGGATGGCATTTGCTACCCGCCGGATACCATACCGATCAACACTGGGGCGGCCGGTACGTTTGCAGGTAACGCGGGGAACACTGAGCCGCCTGCGCCCGTGCAAGCGTCTATGGCTGATGCTTCCGGCGGCGCGCCCGCCGGGTCGGCGAACGCCAGCATAGGCGAAGACCAGGCGGCGGCTGAGCGGCTCGCAGCGCTTGGGCCCGTCGCCGGTACACTGCTGTGTCTCGGGTTCGGCTTGCTGCTGGCGTTTACGCCCTGCACTTTGCCAATGATCCCTATTGTGTCCACCATGGTTGTTGGTAGCCAGGCAAAGCCGAGGCGGGCATTCGTCATGTCTTTGTCCTATGTGGTCGCGATGGCCGGCACGTATGCCGCCGTTGGCGTGGCGGCCGGCTTGGCCGGGGCCAACCTTCAGGCGACATTGCAATCACCATGGTTGCTGGGCGCGTTTGCGGCGCTGTTTCTTATCCTCGCAAGTTCACTGTTTGGCTTATTCGAGTTGCGCTTGCCGTCGGGCCTGATGAACCGTATCGAGGCGGCCGGGCGCGAGCGCTCCGGTGGAAATGTCGCGGGCGCCGCCGCACTGGGGTTCCTTTCGGCACTCTTAGTAGGCCCATGCATGACTGCACCGTTGGCCGGCGCGCTGCTGTATATCGGACAAACCGGCAGTGCGGTACAGGGGGGCTTGGCTCTCTTCGCACTGGGGCTCGGCATGGGGCTGCCCTTGCTGATCATCGCTGTGTTCGGCGCCCGCGTGCTGCCAAAGCCCGGCGCATGGATGGAACGGGTCCGTATCGCCTTCGGCTACGTCATGCTTGGGATGGCGGTCATGATGCTGACGCGCTTCCTCACCGGAACGCTTAGCTTGGTGCTGTGGGGCGCCTGGATCCTTTCAGTTGCGATTGGCCTGGTGGCGTGGGCCCAGGGTGTGGCAGATCGACAGCGGTTGGCCTGGACTTTACGCTCCGGAGCGGTATTCGCGGGGCTGTGGTCTGTCTTAATGCTTGTGGGTGCCGCCTCCGGTGGCGACTCGGTCTCACAGCCCCTAGGGCACTTGCGTATCGCATCGACAAGCGCGACCACCGTCGCCCCCACGCCCGACTATGTTCCGGCGAAATCGGTGGCCGACGTTGACGCGCTTCTGTCGGAGGCGGCAGCACGCGATCAATGGACCCTAATCGACTTCTATGCCGACTGGTGCGTGAGCTGTCACATCATTGAGCGCAACGTATTTGGAGACCCCGCCGTTGCAGCACGCATGGCCAACATGCAGGTGCTGCGCCCGGATGTCACGCACAATGATGCGACCGATAAGGCGCTGCTCAAGCATTGGGGCGTGATGGGCCCACCCACGCTCATCCTCGTTGGGCCTGATGGCACGGAGCGCCGAGATCTGCGTGTGGTGGGAGAGATTGGTGCTGACGATTTCATGGATCGTCTGGAAGCGGCGGGCGTATCATGATCGGAATCGGTCCATTTTCTATTCAATTCATTGTCGTCGCGCTAGCGATATTGCTGGGGTGGGTGGCCACTCGTAGCGTCGCGCGGATGTTGCCCAACGCGCCTTACAAACCGGCCGGCGGGTTGCTGCTCGATGCCGTGTTCTGGGGCTTTCTAGCTGCCCGAATTGGCTACATCGCCCAGTGGTGGCCGGAATACTCTGCCGCCCCGATGTCCATGATCAAAATCAGCGATGGCGGGTTTGCTTGGTGGCTGGGCATACCAGTGGCGTTCGCTTTTGTGTGGTGGCGCACCCGTGGGGGCGCCACCGTGCTGCGCCGCCCGACCATGGCCGGCATCATGGTCGGTGTGGTTGTCTGGATCATGGCTAATAGCGCGCTGAGCTTGATGCTACGGTCTGCACCGCCTTTGCCGGACCTGCAGTTGGCAACGCTGGATCAGCGTCCTGTATCGCTGTCGTCTTATTCCGGCCGCCCAGTAGTGGTGAATCTTTGGGCGAGCTGGTGTCCACCTTGCCGCCGCGAGATGCCGGCATTCGAGCAGGCCCAAGCCGAATTTCCTGACGTGGCCTTCGTCATGATCAATCAAGGTGAAACGCTAGCGCAAGCGCAAAGCTTTCTGGAAACTGAAGGCCTTCAATTAAACGATGTGCTGCTGGATCCATCCTCGCAAGCCATGCAGACCTTGCAGTCGCGGGGCCTTCCCACAACGCTGTTCTTTGACGCCGAAGGTCGTCAGGTGGACTCGCATATGGGCGAGATCACGATGCCGAGCCTGAAAGACAAGATATCCCGGCGGTTCTCCTTCTCTTTAGATGCTGGTGCTGACCAATGACGACCATGCTTGTGAAGTACGCACGCGCCCCATTGTTTGTGGGCTTTAGCCTGATGTTGTTGGCCGGGTGTGATCGCGGGACCAATGCGGATCTGCCGGCTAGCCAGGTCTCCGGCGTCAACACGCTACCCGAACAAGCCGCCATTCCGCTGCCAGACCTGCAGTTGGTGGGGTTCGACGAGCGTCCGGTATCCCAAAGGACAACCGATCGTGCTGAATCTGTGGGCGACCTGGTGTCCGCCTTGCCGCCGTGAAATGCCAGTGCTGGAACAGGCTCAGCAAGAATTTCCCGAGATTGCATTCGTATTGATCAACCAGGGCGAAAGCGCGGAGCAGGCCAGGGCGTTCCTGAAAAGTGAGGGTCTGGCGCTGACCGATGTGCTGCTGGACGGCGATTCCGAAGCCATGCGAGCGATGCGCACGGGCGGCCTGCCCACGACGTTCTTCTTCGACGGAGAAGGTCGCATGGTGGATTTGCACTTAGGCGAGATCACGATGGCCGATCTCGAACAAAAGATATCCCAGCATTTCTGACAAATTCTCAGAGTCAATAACGTAAGGATTTATCATGCTTCTAAAACGAGCGTTCTTTCCATTGATTATGGTCCCCTTCATGGTAGCGGCGGGCCAGGCGCAAGCCGACAGTGCGAAGCAACCCGAAGTCATTGAAGCCCTAAAAGCGCAGGGCGTCGAGATCATGAATGAGTTTGATGCCGGTGAGCACGTGCGCGCTTTCGCTGGTCTGGCGGGTGGTCAACCGGCCGCCGTCTATGTCCTCCCCGATGGCAGTGCCGTCGCCGGAACGCGGCTGAATGCCAAGGGCGAGATGGTGGATGAGCAGACTTTGCAAGAACTCGTTGCCAAACCAATGAGTGATCAGGAGTGGGCAGCGCTTGAATCATCAACGTGGGTTCGAGATGGCTCCGAGGATGCGCCTCGCGTCATCTATACCTTCACTGACGCAAACTGTCCGTATTGCCATATGTTTTGGGAAGCCGCTCGGCCGTGGGTGGATGCCGGAAAAGTGCAGCTGCGGCATGTGTTGGTGGGGATAATCAAGCAGGATAGTCCCGCTAAAGCAGCGACCATCCTCGCTGCTCCAGACCCGTCGGCGGCCCTTACAGAGAATGAAATCAAATTCGATGAAGGCGGTATTACGCCGGCGAAAAGCGTATCCGAGGACATGCAACAAACACTGGAAGATCACCAACTCCTCATGCTGTCTTTAGGGTTCCGAGGTACGCCGGGTATTGTCGTTCGAGACGACAACGGCATGATTCAGAAATACAACGGCATGCCTCAGGCAGAAGCGCTCACCGAAGTGCTGGGTCCGCTCTAAGGCGGTCCTGCCATGCCAATGCACGTACAAAAATCGGTTGAGATCGCCTGATGCTTAGTGGCGGAGCGCTGGGTCTGGCCGTCGGCGCCATCCTCGGGCTGACCGGCGCGGGTGGTGGCGTTTTTGCGGTCCCGGCGCTGGTGTTCGGCCTGGACATGGATATGCGGGCGGCTACCCCCGTGGCCCTCGCGGCCGTGGGGATGGCCGCGGGCCTGGGCGCGCTGCAAGGGCTGCGCCAAGGCATCGTGCGGTACAGAGCGGCTACAGTCCTAGCTGCCACCGGCGCAATAACAGCGCCACTTGGTATTAAGTTGGCGCATTGGCTGCCTGTATCGTGGCTCAACCTGATATTCGTCATCATCATGCTGGTGGTTGCTTATCGTATGGCTATAAGCTCGCGTGGTCCCGGCGCCGAGGATGCACTAGCGATGGAGCGCCCCGCGATTTGCAAAGTTTCCACTGAGACGCGGCGGTTTATCTGGGGTTGGGGCACTGCCGCAACGTTGGGCAGCATTGGGGCTGTCACAGGTGTATTCACTGGCATGTTGGGCGTGGGAGGCGGCTTCATTATTGTCCCAGCGCTCTCGTACTTCACCGAGTTGCGTATGCAAAGCATCGTTTCGACTTCGCTGATGGTCGTTGCGCTGCTTTCCACTGCCACCATTTTCGCGGCAGGCAGCCAGGGCGCCGCGTTTACCGCTTCGGCTTGGGCATTTGTGATTGCCTCATTGACCGGGATGGCCCTGGCCCGTCTTTTCGCCAGCAGGATTCCCTCGAGGGTACTGCAGCGAATTTTCGCCGTAGCTTGTGTCGCCGTGGCGGCCATCATGCTGATGCGGAGCATCGGCTGAGCGCCGGTGCCGTGCCCACATGCTGACTGTTTACTAATTGTGTGCGTTGCACTGCGCATTGTTTTGACTATCTTTCAGGAGTTTGAATGCCTACCAGAAAAGTTGATGTCGCTATTATCGGAGCAGGAACGGCAGGAATGGGCGCGTTCCATACCATCAAAGAAGCGGGCAAGCAGGTCGTGCTGATAGACCGCGGGCCATTGGGCACCACTTGTGCGCGTGTGGGTTGCATGCCTTCGAAGGCAGCGCTCCATGCGGGGTCGAAATGGCAATCGGCGAAGCAGCTAACTACGGAGGCAACGTTGTTATCGTCGGAAGGTACAGAGGCATTGTGGGCTCATGCGCGCGAGACCCGAGACATGCTGGCTAGCGGAGCCGCTGGTAGGGCTCGCAAAGCGGCCGGTGACAACCTGATCATGGCGGAAGCCCGCTTTATTGCGCCCGGCGTTCTGCAAGCGGGAGAGGAGCGGATCGAAGCCGATGCTTTTATTGTCGCGACAGGTTCAAG
>JAJUGV010000069.1 GCA_029265795.1 Alcaligenaceae bacterium | reverse complement strand
GCGCTGGAAAGGACGTCCGACACGCGATTGGCGACCCGCCGCCGAGGTCTGGCTCAACCCCGAAAAGCAGAGCACTCACGCACAGCGAAATTTAGAGCATGTAGCCTGAAGAAAACGGACATCTTCTTTGACAAACACCGCAGGACGGAAACGACCAGGATGATGACGAATTAGGAAGCGGCCAGCGACAGCTGCTGATATTTGCTGTCTTGAGCTTGAAGACGAGTTTCAAGTTCCTTGACGGACTGCCCGGTTTCGATGGCAGTGGAGCTGGCTACCGCACGAATAATACGTGTGGCAGTGGGCAGCTTGTGCCCATTCATTTGGAATTGAGGTTTGGTTTTCATTGAGACACGCGAGTAGGTGTACTTCATTATACTGCGTGCGTGGGCCTAAAACCACGTTTTATCAAGCGTTTGCAGTGTTCCGGCCACACTTTCTCGCACACCCCAGCGGGCGAAGTAAGACTCCAAATGCCGTACGCACAGCTTGATTTTTGCCGACGAGCTCAGCCGTTCAGGGTACACGGCCCAGATGTTCGCATCCTGACGAAGTTCGGGTAGAACTATCACCAGCCGTCCGCTGTCCAGATGGGGTTGAACGTCCCAGATAGAGCGCAGTGTAATGCCACGCCCGGCTAATGCCCATGCAACAGCAATCTCGCCGTTGTTTGTCACTAACGGGCCGGTAACCTTTACGTTGAATGTTTCGCTTTTATCCTGGGTCGTCAATTTCCAAAGGCCGACAGGATGGTCTCGTTCCCGGATAACCAGACATTCGTGGGTACTAAGATCCTGAGCGCAGCGGGGTGCCGGGTGTCGCTCAAAGTAAAGCGGAGAAGCACAGAGCACGCGGTAATTGTCGGCGAGTCGCCGCGCGATATAGTGCGGCGAAATGTGATCTCCCACTCGAATATCGAGATCGATTTTGTGTTTTACCAAATCGACGATCTGGTCCAGCATATCCAGGCGGATTTCAATCGATGGATATTGTTCTGAAAACTCCGCAAGCGCTTCCCCGACAATGCGTCGCCCAAAACCCAGACTGGTGGATACGCTAAGCACGCCACGCAATTCATTACGGCTAGCCACGATGTCTTCCTGCAGTTGTTGTGCATCATGCAGGATTTTTGTGCCACGCGCATAGGTACGCTCACCCTGTTCGGTCAGAGTCACCCGGCGCGTGGAACGGTGAAACAAGCGGCAGCCCAGCTCGGACTCGAGGTGTTGGATGCGTTTGCTGACGTAGCCGGGAGTCACGCCAAGCATTTTCGCTGCTTGACTGAAATTAAGGGTGGCCGCTGCTTCGCAAAAGATCCGCAGATCGTCCAAAGAGAATTTATTCTTCACAATATGGAAATTCTATTGTGACTACTTAATAATTGATACGTCATCGTACCTGACTCTAAGATCAACTGCATAGCACTTCGAGAATACACGGAGGAAGTAAATTGCAATCCTCGTATCGTCCCATTGCCGACATTGCACGCGAGCTGCGTGAAGGAAATACCAGCTCCGTAGCTGTCATGGAGAATGTCCAGGCAAATTATGAAAAATACGAATCCGCCTTGAATGCCTATAAAACCTGGAATGGGAAAACGGCAGCGCAGCAGGCGCAAGCGGCAGACCTATTGCTCAAGAGCGGCATGGATTTAGGCCCCCTTATGGGTTTGCCTATTTCGGTTAAGGATCTTTTTGGTGTGCCTGGAATGCCGGTGTTTGCCGGTAGTGATACTGCATTGCCGGAACCGTATACAGCAGCGGGCCCGGTAGTGAAGGGCGTGCAACGCCAGGTCGGTGTGATCACCGGAAAGACACATACCGTCGAGTTTGCGTTCGGAGGCCTGGGTGTTAATACGCATTGGGGTACTCCGGTAAATCCTTGGTCCACCGACGGCCATCGTGTGCCCGGAGGCTCAAGTTCGGGTGCAGGTGTGTCGCTGTTGCAGGGTACGGCGCTACTTGCCCTTGGCACGGATACAGCCGGTTCCGTGCGCGTACCGGCATCTTTCACGGGTCAGGCGGGGTTGAAAACGACTTACGGCCGTTGGTCGGGCCGCGGCGTTATCCCCCTGTCTTCCTCCCTAGACACCCCCGGACTTTTGGCGCGTAGCGTCGAAGACCTAGCCTATGGTTTTGCTGCACTGGAAGCCGGCATGAGCCACGGGCAGGTTCGTGCCCTGCCGCAGATAGACCTTTCGTCAGTGCGCATAGGTATTCCCGAGGATTTCTTTTGGGCCGACATCGACGCATCCATTGCAACGGTCATAGACGCAGCGCTGTCCCGCATTGGTTCCAACGCCCGGCTCACCAAAAAAATGGTGCTTATGGGTTGTGACGAAGCTTTTAAGGTGTTCAGTGTGGGTGGGCTTGCGGCTCCTGAGCTGCGCCAATACATGCAGGAGCATTACCCAGAGAAAATCGAACGCCTCGATCCCGTGGTCAGAATACGCATCGAAGGAGCCGACCAAGTTTCATCGGTAGAGTACTTGCGCCGCAAGGCGGTCCTGCAGCGCAGTGGACAGGAAGGGTTGGCTGCATTCGATGATTTCGATGTACTGGTGACGCCGACCATCGTCGTTCCACCCCCGTTGATGACTGACTTGGAAGCGGTGGAGGAGTACGGGCGGATCAATATGCTTGTGCTGCGCAATACGGTGATTGCCAATTTGCTGGGGTGGTGTGCCGTCAGCCTGCCTGTGGGGTTAGACGCGCGTGGCCTGCCGGTCGGCATGCAGCTGATGGCGCCTCCGCATCAAGAAGAGCGTCTGCTGGCGATCTCTTTGGCGTTCGAGCGCTGTTTGGGCGCAGGGCCACAATTGCTGGGCCATGCGCCAGGCATTGCTTGATGCCGGCCGTATCCCCCCCTAAAAAATCAGATACCCCGGTTCCAGAGGAATGAGCATGACGACATTGAAACGCATATTTCTTTTATCAACCGGGGGCACCATAGCCAGTGCGCCGGGAGAAGAAGGGCGGGCGGTAGCCGGAGCGCTACCGGGTGAGCAACTGCTGGCACGCACCGGCTTACAGGGAAAAATGGAAGTTCATGTGAATTCCATGTTCCAGAAGCCGAGTAACGCCATTGGGGCTGCTGAATGGTCCGCGCTGGCCGGCGAATGCCAACGCTTGATTTCTACTCAAGAGGCCGACGGCATCGTCATTACTCACGGCACAGACACGCTTGAAGAAACCGCCTATTACCTGGAATGCGTGTTAGACACTTCTGATGTGCCGGTAGTGGTCACCGGGTCACAGCGTGTTCCGCATGCGCTGGGAAGCGACGCCTACAGTAATTTGCGCCACGCTGTGGAATTGGCGGCCAGCGATAACGCGCGTGGCTTGGGCGTGCTCGTCGCCTTCAATCAATCGGTTTTCAGCGCCGGTTTTGTCAGAAAGGTCAGCAGTTTCCAGGTAAATGGCTTTGCAGCACCGGGCTTGGGTGCGCTTGGATTCGTAGACGAAGGCGTCTTTCACCTGCTGCAGCGGCCCATGCGCCAATCGCAGCTACCGCTGCCCGCTAGGCTGCCGCGTACCGACATTTTGAGCGTCTATGGCGGGGCTGACCCAGCCTACGCACAGGCAGTGATCTCCAGCGGCCCCCAGGCCGTAGTCATTGACGCTGTGGGACGCGGTCAGGTTCCACCCGACTGGATGGAAGTCCTTGAGCCCGCATTGAAGGCCGGGACACCGATGGTGGTGTGTTCTTCGACGCTGCATGGGGCCACTCATCAATCGTATGAATACAAAGGCTCATTGCACGAATTGGAGACAGCCGGGGCCGTCGCCGTCAGCCATCTCAGTGCACGGAAGGCACGCATTCGGCTGGCACTACTGGTGGCGATGCAAATAACACAGGCTGAAGCGATCAGGCAGGCATTTGAATGGCTGCCATCCAGAAACATATCTCATTGATTCTGTAAACATTCCACTAAGGAGAAAAGATGTCGACTTTCAAAGTTGCAGTGATACCTGGAGACGGTATTGGCAAGGAAGTCATGCCAGAAGCATTGCGCAGTCTGGAAGCCCTGCAAAAGCGCCATGGGCTGGCCATGGAAATGCAGCATTTTGACTGGGCTTGCGCCGAGTATTACCAGAAGCACGGCGATATGATGCCCGCCGACTGGTTCGATCAGATCAAAGGCTTTGACGCGATTCTATTCGGGGCCGTGGGCTGGCCGGATGTGGTTCCCGACCATGTCTCGTTATGGGGATCATTGTTGAAATTCAGGCGTGAGTTCGACCAGTACATCAATCTGCGGCCGGTAAAGCTGATGCCGGGGGTGCCTTGCCCACTGGCAGGCAAGAAGGTGGGGGATATCGACTTTCTCGTGGTTCGAGAAAACACAGAAGGCGAGTACACCGATGTGGGCGGACGCCTGTTTGGTGGCACTGAGCGCGAGGTCGTCTTACAGGAATCCGTGTTTACGCGCCATGGTGTCGACCGCGTACTCCACTACGCTTTCAAACTGGCGCAGCGCCGTGAGCGCAATCATGTGACATCGGCCACCAAATCGAATGGTATTGCGATCAGTATGCCCTATTGGGATGAGCGCCTTGCGGCCGTTGCTACTGAATACCCCGAAATCACGTGGGATAAACACCATATCGATATTTTGACCGCCCGTTTTGTGCTGCAACCAGAGCGTTTCGATGTGGTGGTGGCATCTAACTTGTTCGGTGACATTCTTTCGGACCTCGGACCGGCATGTGCGGGCACGATTGGCATCGCCCCATCTGCCAACCTTAACCCGGAACGCAAGTTTCCGTCTTTGTTTGAACCGGTACATGGGTCGGCGCCGGATATCTATGGCAAGAATATCGCCAATCCGGTTGGCATGATCTGGTCTGCAGCAATGATGCTGGACTTCCAGGCCGAGAAAGATCCGGCCTATGGGCGTGCCAGTGCAGATCTGATGAACGCTATCGAGAAGATACTGAAAGACGGCCCTCGTACTCCTGATTTAGGAGGTAAAGCCAGCACAACGGAAATGGGTGAGGCGATTGCAGAGTTACTATAATTCTTCTTTATATATATGTTGGTAGTAATGGGTGCCTGTGGATAACTGGTATAAGTAGGTCAAAGCTCGTGTTCATGCTGGTTTCAGGCCAACTGAATAGGTCCATAAGCGAGCCGACAACTAAAGGACCGAATCTGGACAAGTTTTTCCGGTCTGGTCTTTTCTGCCAGTCATCCACTATTCACCCACAAGCTACCCACAGCCTACGGGCTCTAGAATTATCCACAGGCGGGCTGAGTCTCTGCGGTAGTATTATTGCCGAGTCATAAGTACCGGAATTGTCGTGACGAGGATGCCGCAATGTTTGGGCTGATGCTGCGATTTCAGCTTGCCTTCAACCGTTGGTTCGAAAAATTCATCCTGGAAGATCGCTATCGTTACCTAGCGCGCAGGGGAGGTTTCGAAGAAGCGTTCGATAAAAAGCTTGCCGAGCTGCGCAAGGCCAAGCAGTACGGAGCGGTGCGTCTTGCCTATTCAGACGCCCGTTACCGTCATGCCCGCAATGAGCTCGGCAAGCTGAATTCCCGGAAACGCTAGCCTCAAACGCTATTCTTACTGTGCGTTTTTCTACGCAGCGATTTCAGTCTCGGCGGGTTGTACAGATTCCACCATTGAAGCGTGCAAGCTTCTCACTGCTTGTTCGTAGTCTTTTTCATCGATCACGAACTGGATATCCACCTGTCGCATGGATTGATGGATCGCGAGAATGTCCACACCAGCCTCTGCCAGTGATCGGACTGTACGCGAGAGCATGCCGCTCACCTTGAGGTCTGACCCAATGGCCGAAACAATAGCCACCTTGCGCGTCTGGATTTCGGCGTTGGGGAATTCCTCTTCGAGGTCCGCAATGATGCGCTTTACGGTACCGAGACCCGTGTCCAGAAAATGCGTGATGGTGTTGGCATTGAGATCTTTGGTGATGATGCGTGCCCGATGGCGATGCACGGCACCGACAATCACGCTGTCGTACCGGTTCGCGCCCACCATGTCCTGGTCGAATACTTCAATCGCCAGCACCCCTTTGCGGCCCGCGATGATTTCGACCTTGGGTTGCGAACTGACATATTCCTGAGTAATGAGCGTACCGCTGTGTTCAGGCTCAAAGGTGTTCTTCACTCGCAGTGGGATGCCAAGCTGACGTAAGCCCTTGGCAGCACGAGGGTGGATGGCTTCCATGCCCAGGTTGGCGAGCTGGTCGGCCACATCGTAGTTGGTGCGGCCCATAGGAATCACCTTCTCGGTGCCCACCATGCGCGGGTCGGCGCTACTCAGGTGGAATTCCTTATGGATGATGGCTTCTCGCGCGCCACTGACCACAGCCAGTCGAGCAAAGGTCATTTCACTGTAGCCGCGGTCGAACGTGCGCACCATGCCTTCCCGACACTGGCAATAACCCGTAACGATGGGCAATTCGTTCTCGACATCCATTTCCCTGAAGGCTTGCTCCAGACGTTCGTCCAGGGGCAGAAGCGAGTTGTCGCGCCAACCGCTCAGATCTACAAAGCGTGCTGCGACGCCGTCTCGGCGCAACAGGGCTGCCATGTTGTAAGCGGAATGCACTTCACCCACCGACGCCAACAGCTCACGCAAAGTAATTAGGTGTTCAGCAAGCTGGAAATGGCCGTAAGTGCAGACGCGGCGCAGGTCCTGCAGACAGTTGCGCACGCCTTCGATGCGTTCGGTAATGAACAGATCGGCATCCCGCCGTTCTGCACCCTTGCCAAATAGCTTGGCATTCTGAGCGAGCATGGCGCTTAACACGCGGTCTAGCTGCGCTTCCCAGTGGTCGGCATTACCTTCGTCGTCTGCTGCACCGGCAAACAAGGCATAGACGCCCGGTTCACCACTGCGTTTGTGCTCCAGAAGCAGGTCGGTAATGCCACCGTAGGCAGACACCACGAAGACCCGGCCGTAAATGTCCTTCTCAGCGCCACCGTGCAGGATGATGTTGTCGCGCACAGATGCGTAGTCGCTCATCGACGTGCCGCCGATCTTCTCGATAGTATGCTGCATTAGGGTCACCTCATGACCTGCGGAAGTCATCGGCACAATTGCTGAGTATCTCCAGCGGCGAGATCTCTTCGCGCGTGGCAATGAATTCCGGTCGCGGTTCTTGGTCGCAGAAAGGGGCTTCTACGGCGTTGCTGACCGCGTTGTAAACAAAAAATGCGTTGGAACGGGGCAGGTGGGTGATATTGCTGTTCGACCCGTGCATTAGGTTGCAATCGAAAATCAACACCGAGCCTGCCGGGCCGGCGGTATCTACCAGACCACCTTGCTTGGCCAGCCACTCCAGGTTTTCATCACTGGGCACGCCGGTTTCTTGCGCTTGCAATGACATCTGGTAGTTGTCGGGCGGTGTTTCACCTTCACACACCACATAATGTTTGTGTGAGCCCGGAATGACCAGCAGGGGCCCGTTATGTGGGGTGTTATCAGTCAGTGCCACAGAAATGCTAAGCGCGCGGGGCAGAGGCATACCGTCTTCTACATGCCAGGTTTCAAAGTCGGAATGCCAGTAGAACTCCTTGCCATGAAAGCCGGGCTTGTAGTTCATGCGCGTCTGGTGCAGATAAACCTGATCGCCCAATAAGTACGAGGCCAGGCCGGCCAGCCGCTTGTCGGCGGCAAGCCGAGCGAACACCTTGCTAAGTGCATGAACCTTGAAGATCGATCGCACTTTGCGTGTGCCCCTTTCGGTAATGACTTCAGGCCGCTCCAGTGCTTCGGCTTCGTGGCGAAGCAAATCGAGCTCTGCCTGCAAATTGGCGACTTCTTCTGGTGAGAAGACATCGCGCAATACCAGAAAGCCGTCTCGATCGTATTGTTCGATCAGGCTTCGGTCGACAGGGGCTTGGGCATCTGCTGATGCCCAGACAGTCGGATGAGTCCGAGGAACGATATTGCCTTTCAGCCCGCCGCGCGAAGGGTAGAAGTCCGTGCGGGCTTCGTTTCGTGTGAGGGTTGCGGTATCCATATTTGGATCTCCAGTCTCTGATGGCGTTTAGTTGTCGATAACTTCGGCTTCCAGCGGATACGCGCCGGAGGCGTCGTGAACTTCCTTACCGTTGAGGGGGGGATTAAAGACGCAGGCGCAGACGATGTCGGTGGTGGCATGGACAGTGTGGCGATCGTGCTTATCCAGCAGGTACATGGTCCCCGGCGCCAGCTTGTACACCTTGCCGTCGTCCCGATTTTCTAGTTCGCCTTCACCGCTGATGATGTAGACGGATTCGAAGTGGTTCTGATAGTGCATCTGGGTTTCCGTTCCTGCATACAGCGTAGTGATATGGAACGAAAAACCGACGTTGTCGTTCTTCAGTAGAAGACGGCAGCTGTCCCAGGTCGTGGACTTCACAAGCCTGTCGGTTTGGCGGCATTCTTCAAGTGTGCGAACAATCATTCTGAGTTTCTCCTGTATTAATCGACTGGAATTCAGGGCGCCTTGCTTAGGCGGCCAGGCTGAAGTCCTGAGTGAGTACGTGACGTACGGCGTTTTCCAGAATATCCAGGCCGGCATTCAGGTCGGCATCACTGATGACCAGGGGGCAAAGAATCTTGACCACTTCGGAATCCGGGCCGCTCGTCTCAATAACCAATCCATTCTCAAAGCAGCGACGCACGATTTTTTCCGCCACGTCGCCGTTACGGCAGCCGATTCCTTGCATCATGCCCCGGCCCTTCACCCGGAAAACGCCGTTGCCACCAAGGGCGGCAATGCGGGTCAGGCGATCGGAAAGAATGCTGCTCTTGCGTTGCACGTCCTTGGCAAAACTGTCGTCTTTCCAATATGTTTCGAGAGCAGTGCGGGCAGTGATGAAGGCGTGGTTATTTCCGCGGAACGTACCGTTGTGCTCGCCCGGCGCCCATTGATCGTGCTCCGGTTTCAGCAACACAATGGCAAACGGCAGACCGAATCCAGAGAGCGATTTCGACAGCGTCACGATGTCCGGCGAAATACCGGCCGGCTCAAAGCTGAAGAAGGTGCCGGTACGCCCGCAACCAGCTTGAATGTCATCCACGATCAGCAGCACACCATGTCGACGGCAGACTGCCTCGAGGGACTTGAGCCAACGCTGACCGGCCACATTCAGACCGCCTTCCCCTTGTACGGTTTCAACGATCACCGCTGCTGGTGCATCGACGCCGCTGGAAGCGTCACCCAACATCTTGTCCAGCAGTCGGGTTGAGTCCATACCGCCACCGACGTAGCCATCGAACGGAATACGGGTCACGCCACTGAGGGGAATGCCGCAGCCGCCGCGGTGATGCTGGTTGCCCGTGGCAGCCGCAGCGCCCAGCGTGGCGCCGTGAAAACCGTTGGTAAAAGCAATGATGTTGTGCCGACCGGTGACTTTGCGCGCCAGTTTCATGGCGGCTTCTACTGCGTTCGTGCCGGTAGGACCGGTGAATTGCACGCGATAGTCCATCTTGCGTGGTTCGAGAATGTGCTTCTCGAAGCTTTCCAGGAAATCGGCTTTCGCACGGGTATGCATATCAAGACCGTGCGCGATACCGTCGGCGCCGATGTAATCCAGCAGTGCTTGTTTGCAATGTGGGTTGTTGTGGCCGTAGTTCAGCGTTCCGGCTCCGGCCAGAAAATCGATATAGCGCTTTCCGTCGGTGTCATAGAGTGCGGCGCCTTCAGCGCGGTCGAACACAACCGGGAAGGAACGGGCATAGGAGCGAACGTTCGATTCGAGTTTTTCAAAAATAGTCATGAGAGGTTCCTCTTAGCGTTTTTGGGTCGAGGTGGGCCTGCGACGGCGCGGCTGCCTGGCAGCGGTGCCATAGTGGGGAAGGGGAGCGCAGTTACCGGTGTTGCCCGGGAGACCGGTAAAGGAAGGACAGCACCCCAGGATAGGAGGGAGCTAGGTGGCGGATTCCGCTGCGACTTCGAACGGGCCGATGCGCATCAGGTGTTCATCGTCGTGCCTGCCACGGAAGTGGCGCTCACGTTCAAAAAGAACACGGCTGGAGGTCGGGGCGCCATGACGACGCGCCCAAGAGCGGAACAACCCCCACGATGCGTCATTGCCCGGCGTGATGGTGGTATCCAGAAAGCGCACATGGCTGCACACAGGGCGCTCGAGGATATTGTCGAGCATACGGGCGGCAAGGCCTTCGCCGCGGGCTTCTTCAGCCACAGCGACCTGCCACACAAACAACGTATCTGACTGACCGGGGGGAAGGTATGCCGAGATAAAGCCTACGAGGCGTTCTTGCCCCTGGCCGTCCCGGCGGACGGCGGCCACCGAAGTGCCGCTGAAATGAGTGCAATGCAAAAGATTGCAATAGAGCGAATTCGGATCCAACGGCGGGCACTCTGCAATCAGCCTGTGCAATCTTGCAGCGTCTTCGGCATTGGGAGCCCGCAGCAGGATGGCCGTTTTTTGGATGCCTTGTGTCATGTAATTCGAGAGGTTGCGACTGATATGGCCGACCTCGTTGTTGATTCGACACGAATGAGTGTATCACGAATGATTCGTGTACGAATGAATTTCTTGTGTCAGGCTCTAGACAAAGGCAAAGAGACGTATGGAAATGTTTCTCAGGCGGTAACTCACCCGCTAGCCGGTACGATTTCACGGCCTTCGTGCCAGCCACGTGCGCTTCTACTTGCCGATACAGAAGCTGGAAAATATTTCGCCCAGCAGATCATCGCTGGTGAACTGACCCGTGATGGCGCCCAATGCCTCGTGAGCAAGGCGTAGCTCTTCAGCGAAGAGGTCCAGGACCTGGTCGTCCAGCTCGGCATGAGTACGAGCCACCGCCAGGTGTTCTTCAGCGGCATCCAGAGCACGGATGTGCCGTTCGCGTGCAAGCCAGGGAGATTCCGAGCCGGGCGACCACCCAGCGATTTCCAGCAGACGCTGTCGCAAGGCATCCAGGTTATGGCCGGTCTTGGCAGAGATATACAGGTTTTCGACCGGGTGAGTTGAAGACGTGGACTGGGTTTCACCCTGCCGGCCGGCGACAACTGCTGCGCCTGCCTCGACAAGCTCTTCCGCCAAGTCCACTTTATTGAAGACTTTCAAGACAGGTGCCCGCTCGGGCAGGCGCCGCGTGATCTCCGCTTCAAGCTCGTCATCAGGCCGCCGCACATCCTGCAGGTGGATAACCGCATCGGCACGTTCGATCTCCGCCCAAGTGCGTGCGATGCCGATGCTTTCAACTTCGTCAGTTGTTTCGCGCAGACCTGCCGTATCAACGATGTGGACAGGTACGCCGTCTAGGTGAATTTGCTGTATCACGCGGTCCCGCGTGGTGCCGGCGATCGGAGTGACAATGGCGACTTCGT
The DNA here is from genome assembly GCA_029265795.1 of Alcaligenaceae bacterium. Taxonomy (GTDB): domain Bacteria; phylum Pseudomonadota; class Gammaproteobacteria; order Burkholderiales; family Burkholderiaceae_B; genus Yanghanlia. Next base: position 3,643 of record JAJUGV010000069.1, on the reverse strand, counting down.
CGCCCGCCAGTGCATTGAGCAGGCTGGATTTGCCGACATTGGGGCGACCGGCCAGCACCACGTGAAGGCCTTCTCGAAGAATCATGCCCTGGCGGGCTTTGCGCCGAATGCCCTGCAAGTCGCTGATGATGGCCTCAAGGGTGGGACGCGCTTGGTATTTCTCCAGAAAGTCGATTTCCTCTTCGGGGAAGTCGAGAGTGGCTTCGACCAACATTCGCAAATGAATGATGCGCTCGTTTAAGGCAGTGACTTCGTGCGAGAAGGCGCCGCTCAGCGACGCCATGGCGCTGCGGGCGGCGGCGTCAGAAGATGCGTCAATAAGGTCAGCGACCGCCTCAGCCTGAGCTAGGTCGAGGCGATCATTAAGAAATGCGCGCTGTGTGAATTCGCCGGGCTCGGCGTGGCGCAGCCCCCATGGTCTGCCCACTTCCATGCAGCGTTGCAGCACACGTCGCAATACGGCGGGCCCGCCGTGCCCCTGCAACTCAAGCACGTCTTCGCCGGTATATGAGTGAGGTGCCTTGAAGTACAGTACGATGCCGGCGTCGATGGCGTTTCCCTGGGAGTCGTTGAAGGGCAGGTAGTGCGCATGGCGGGGCTTCAGCGGTACATTAAACAGCCCACCGGCAATGCCATCCAGGTTGCCGCCCGAAATACGCACCACACCGATGCCTCCTTTTCCAGGAGCGGTGGCGATTGCGGCAATCGGGTCATTGGAACTCGAACTCATGGTTTTCAGTTAACAGATGGGCGATGGGAATAGCGTCTTTTAGATAGCGAACAGTGTATCGCCTTCATTCAGCAAAGGAGTCAACATGCCTTATATGATCGAAACTTTCGACAAGCCCGGCACCGAGCAGTTGCGCCAGGAGTTGCGGCCGGCACACCTGGATTATCTGGAAGAGAACAAGAAAATGCTGCTGGCATGCGGTGCGAAGCTGCTGGAAGACGGTGTGACGGGCACCGGAAGTTTCTACATTGTGGATGTCGAGACGCGTGAGGAGGCGCAGGCCTTTATTGACGCAGATCCTTTCACCGCCGGCGGGCTTTTCGAACGTATTGTGATCAATCGCTGGCGTAAGGCTTATCTGAACGGCGAAAGTTATCTATAACGAGGAGTCAACCCGTGACGCTAATGACCGCGTATGCCTATCTGGCTGTGGCAATTGTTTCAGAGGTGATCGCCACCACAGCCTTGAAGGCCTCTGACGGGTTTACTCAATTCTGGCCCAGCGTGGTGACGGTGATTGGCTACGCTATTGCCTTTTATTGCCTTGCCCTGACTTTACGTGTGATCCCCACCGGGGTCGCCTATGCGATCTGGTCAGGGGTGGGAATTGTGCTGATTTCCGTGGTGGGATGGCTGGCATTCAAGCAGAGCTTGGACTTGCCGGCCATCCTGGGCATGGGGTTGATCGTTGCCGGTGTGGTGGTGATCAACGTATTTTCCAGCACTGTGCATCACTGATTACGCCGCGTTACGCGACTGCTTGATTCTGGACATAATTAGGGGCGCAGCAAGGGACGCAATCAACAATGCCAGCAGAATCAGTGTGATGGGGCGGCCCAGAACATACGAGAAATTTCCTCCACTAATCTGGAAACTTCTGAGTAATTCGGACTCGGCCATGCCTCCGAGCAGCATGCCGATTACCGCGGCGGCAACCGAGTAACGGTACTTACGCAATAAAAAACCGATAGCGGAAAACACCAGTAGGGTGATGGGCCCAACAAGGTCACCAGTGATCCCGAAACAGCCGAATGTGGCCATCACTAATACTGACGGACCGAGTATGCTGCGGGGTACCCGCACGATAGAGGCTAGCAGCGGTAGCAAAAGCAGGCCGACCACAATGAGCAGCACTGCCTGACCAATATTTGCCAGAATGATGGCGTAGATTATGTCGGCTTGTTCAGCCATGAAGCGGGGGCCGCCCGTGACATTGTGAACGTTGAATGCAGCCAGCAATACCGCAGTGCCGGCGCCGCCCGGAATGCCCAGTGCGAAGAGGCTGACCATGCCGCCACCTTCGGAGCTGCTATTGGCGGATTCCGATGCGACCACGCCTTCTGGGTTTCCTTTACCAAAGGATTCCGGGTTTTTGCTGCGACGTTTCGCATTGCCGTAAGAGACCAGATTTGCGACGGATGAGCCGATGCCGGGAATCGCTCCTATCACCGTGCCAAGTACCCCCCCGCGAATAATAGTGCCAGGCATAGTGAGGGATTGGCGCACGCCCCTCAGTACGCCGCCCATGTTGATGGTGTTTAGATTCTTGGCGGCGCTGTCGATTTTGGATTTGGGTAGGGTGAATAATTCTGCTGCGGCGAACATGCCTATCATTGCTGGAATGATAGCGATGCCGTCCAACAGATAGGGGCTGCCGAACGTTCCGCGGATCACGCCGGTAGAGCTCATACCTATTGTGCCGACGAGCAGACCGGCTATGCCGATCAGTAAGCTGCGCAAGGTATCGCCGTCGCCAAGCGTTGCGATGAGGGTCAGACCCCAGAGAATAACGACGAACATTTCCGTAGGGCCCAAGCTCAAGACGGCTCCGGTCAAGGGCTTAATCAGCAGCATCAGTATCGAATAGCCGATAAAAGCGCCGATACAGGACGCCCCCAGGGCAATTCCCAGGGCCTCGTTATGCAGGCCCTTTTTCGTCATGGGGTAACCGTCGAACGTTGAGGCCACGGCCGAAGATGTGCCCGGAATATTCATCAGGATGGCCGTTACGCCCCCGCCGAACATCCCTCCTGTAAAGATTGCCGTAAGAAAAAGAATGGCTGTGAGGAAATCAAGCGTAAAAGTCACCGGCAGGAACATGGCCATCGCCATGCTGGTCTGCAAGCCGGGGATGACGCCAAATACAAGCCCGATAATAAGACCGGGGATAACGAGAGACCAGGGCCCCCAGGCGGAAAAAAGTAAGGTGAAACCGTCTACGATAGATGCGAAATCCCACATGGCAGCCCTTCAGGTCATATAAAAATCGTATAGAGCGGGTATGGAAGAATTGACTTGAAGAACCACGTAGCCGCTGCTGCAAAAATAACGGAATAGGCGACGATGAACCATGGCCTGCGTTCGCCATTCACTAATAATGCGGCTGCCAGGAATAGAGCCGAAGCGCCGTCCATTCCTGCGCGAGGAATGAGGAAAATGTAGATGCCGAATAGCGCAAGCATGATGGCCGGCCGGCCGCGCTCGAATAGAGATTCGTCGGGTTCTGCAGGCTTGTCGGGCTCGCTTTCAATTGTGTTAACAGGCCTATTGCGGGCGTCTTTGAAGACGCCCGCAATGTTGACCAAACAAAGTAGTAAGCCGAGAATAGACGCAGGAAGAATTAATACCAGATTACCAACCCGTGTCGATGCCTGAATGGCATCAGCAAGGTATAAGGCAATTCCTGTTGCGATGGCAATCAGCAAGAGCAGATGCCCCCAGTCCAATCGCTTTATCCAGTTTTTTCCTTCCATGGTCTTTTTCCCCGTTGTCGCTCTTGAAAGACCCTTTTATTTCATAACGTCACGATACTTGTTGATGATTTCGTAGTTGCGCGTCAAGATTTCCGTCGTCTTTTCCGGTCCCAACCAATCCGCGCCTATTTTTTGCGCTTTAAGCTGTTCAAGGAATTTT
>JAJUGV010000121.1 GCA_029265795.1 Alcaligenaceae bacterium | reverse complement strand
TCCACCCGCGCTGCCCCTACGTTCGCGATATTTGCAGGCAGACGATGCCTGCAACGGTTAAAGACGGCTCGGCTGAGGTGGCCTGCCATGGGGTGGAGCAGGGGTGGATTGTGGAAGAGACCAGCGACAGCGCCTACTGATGGCGGCCTGATAAGCTAATAGTTCTTTCATCGCCCTTAGACGAATCATGAGCGTCATCAAGACTGCCGCCCGCGTAGTCGAAATTTATGAGCTTTTCCACACGCATCAGCGTCCGCTTCCGCTGAAAACCTTCGTGGAATCGCTCGGCTACCCGCCCTCGAGCGGCTCTGCTCTATTGAAGAGTTTGGTATCCCTGGGCTATCTGGAATACGACCTCAAAGAAAGGGTGTACTTTCCCACGACGCGCATGAACGCGATGGTCGCTTGGGTGGAAAAGAAATGGTTCGACAAAGGCACAGTGCTGAGCGCCATGCAGCGCTTGCACGACGTAACTTCGGAAACCATCAGTCTTGCTGTACAGAGCGATTTACATGCGCAGTACGTGCATCAGATCGCGACCACCCTACCCCTACCGTATCCACGCATTCGTCAGACCATAAGGCCGCTGGCTGAATCAGGCTTGGGCTGGCTGATGCTCAGCGCCTGGGATGAAGAGATGATCCGCTATCTAGCCAGACGCCTCAACCGGGCCAAGCGAAACAATAAAGAGCGCATTGATATCGACGCACTAGTGGAAAAAGTGAACGATATCAAGCGAGCAGGCTATGTGTTTTCGAAAAATACGCTGGTTCAAGGCGCCGGCATGATCGGCATGCTGATTCCTCCCGCGTCTGATCCTGGCGAGCGACGTTTTGCGTTATGTGTTCAGGGGCCAGTAGCGCGCCTGGAAGAAAAACAACAGCTCATTCTTCAGGAACTGGCCTCTGTGACAAGCGCGATCGGGGCGCTAGGCGGAATACGCTGACATCACATTTCCCGCCTTGGGACCGCGCAATCTTCCTTACGAATTAGTCTTATGCTTCAGCTGAGAAGCGCCCACAGCTTCCGTCCATAGCTTGCTGTCACGGTCAACTCGGGCTTGAAGTTCAGCCGGGCTGCTCGCTGTCAACTGCGTTCCCGTTTCGAGCAATTTAGCCTTGAGCTGCTCGTCATCCAGGACTTTTCTCAGAAAGCCGTTAAGTTTTTCCACTACAGGTGCGGGCGTGCCCTTGGTGACATACATGCCATACCAGGTGGCGTACTCCATGCCGGGTACCGCTGTGGCCAGCTTTGGAATACCTTCGGTATCCTTGCCCACGCTGTCGGAAGTGAGACCTAATGCACGTATGGCGTTGGCATCGATCAGCGGTTTGATGGAAGGCATGCTCGTCAGCAACGCGTGAACGGCGCCTGAACGCAGATCCTGCGTGACTAGAGACGTCCCCTTATAGGGAACGTGCACTACATCGACGTTCGACCGCGATGCAAGAAGCTCGAGCCCCAGGTGCGAAATCGTTCCAACTCCGGCTGAACCGAAATTGACAACACCGGGATTCTTCTTGGCATAGTCAATGAATTCCCCCGTCGTGGTTACTGGCAAGGTCGAAGAAACCACCAAGACTTGCGGACTCGTCGCGACCAGGCTTACTGGCTCCAGCAGTGAGGCAGCTTCCCTGCTAGCGTCGGTTGCCAACGGCTGATCCGTCACATTGCTCGCACCAGCCAACAGAAGTGTGTAGCCATCAGAGGGGGCGCGGCCGACTCGGTTCATGGCAGGGATGCCATGTCCGCCACCCACGTTCTGCACGACGAACGTCTGCCCGGTCTCCTTGGAAAGCAGTGCACCTACTTCCCGGGCCACAAAATCGACGGGGCCACCCGCTGCAAAGGGTACAACGATTGTCACGGGACGAGTCGGATACCCTTCTTCTGCATGGGCACTAACGCTGAAGGCGACTGTTGCCCCCAGGGCGATACTGCTGATTAAAGCCTTGAACTTCATTTATCTTCTCCGGGTGGATTATTCAATTTTTGAGTTGCGCTCGTTGAGCAGGAAATTCTTCAAGCCACCCGCTCTTAGGATGGCTTTCTCCCTCTTTGTGTACGGTTCACAATGAAGAGTGAGACCCGTCTCGGGAAAGCTCACGGTGTAAGAATCGAAATCAATCACGACTGGATCGAACCGTTTTGCATGTGCGGTGATGCCGGGACACACGAGTAGCGGCATGCCATAGCCGATTTCTCCGATCCAGAAGCTTGAGAAAAAAGACTCCGCAATGACAGCCTTGATACCTATATGGCGCATTGCTCGCATGGAGATGGCATGGGGGTGGCCATAACCAAAGTTACGCCCCCCTACGAGTATGTCTCCCGGCCCCATTTTTTCGAGGAAGTCGTCCTCGAACTGCTTCATAACTTGATTGGTGAGTGCTGCTTCGTCCTGGACTTTGATGTTTGCGACGCCGATCAACTGGTCAACATCGAAATCATCTCCGAAACACCAGGCGACCCGCGCTTTGTGAGATGAAGGCAGGAAAATCATGACTGCTCTACCAAAAATTCTCGTGGATCAGTGATACGTCCACGCAGTGCCGATGCCGCGAGTGTGGCCGCACTAGCAAGATAAATGTCAGCATCCACAGCTCCCATCCGACCCGGAACGTTCAGGGTGCCTGTTGAAATTGCCGTCTGCCCGCTTGCCATGGTCGCGATGTTGCCGCTGCAGAAATCGCATGAAGGGGAAGAGAGGAAGGCGCCTGCCTCGATGAGCGTGGCCAGCGTGCCGTCGCTGGCAGCTTCGGCCATTATTTTTTGGCTAGTGGGTACAACGTGCAGGGAAAATCCGGGGGGTAAAGTCTTGCCCGCAAGAATACGTGCGGCAACGCGTAAGTCCGTTAGACGACCGGAGGCACAAGAGCCCAGGTATCCAGTTGTCAATGGAATGCCCAAATGATCGTTCAGGGGACGGGCATTTGCTGGGCTAGGCGGCAGAACAATCATGGGTTCGACCTCATTCAGGTCGATAACGAATGTCCGCGTAAACGCAGCGTTCTCGTCGGAGCGTTGCAAAGTTATAGCTGGGGCACGTTCCTTCGGATACTCAATGCAGTATTGGTCGACCGGATCGAAAACAGCAGACACGGCACCCGTGAACATGGCCAGTCCACAGATTGTTTGCCGATCCTCAACACTGATGGTCGATGCTCCCGGCCCACAGAATTCGAGAACATCGAACGCTGCACACTGCGGCCCATGCAGATACAAAAGATGGTTGAATACATCGCGCCCGGACACGCCATGCGGTACGGACCCGTTCAGGATGACCCGCGTTGTGCCGGGAACCCGCAAGTTGATCGTCTCGCTTACGAATGCTTCGAAGACATTCCCCCTTACGCCGATTGCAAGGGCTCCGAATGCCCCAAGCTGGGAAATATGGCCGTCCAGATGCACAGCGAAGCTTCCCGGAATTGCATAGCCTTCTTCGGACGCCACTTGATGGCCAATACCCCGCCGATCAAACAGAGCCATGCCGTACTTCTTGCACCATTGTCTAGTTTTCTCATGCAATGCTTCCTGTTCGGGCAGCTTTGCAGGGACTCGGTGGTCAATGAAGACGGCATACCTTTCCGGAGCAACGACTTTTCCGGGCCCGTAAATTGGCATATCGCGCTCGATCACGTCGGTAGTGCCTTTCAGTTCATAGGCGTGGACGAAATCTGGACGGACGCGAACCTCGTCTCCTGCCCGCACTTCGGGCAGATTTGCGCAGCGTGCCAGGACCTTTTCGGTTAGCGTCAAGCCATGAACGCTCATACGTCGTCCCCAACACGATTTACATATTCGCGTTCCACGCGCTTAGCGTTCTCAAGACCTGCCAGCCGATGTAGATCATCAAACGGTGCAAAAACTTCGTCATCACAACGCGTCCCGTCCCAACGAATAATTTGTTGGAGAGCCTGGCGGATACCGTGCATGGCTGCGAGCATTACCGACGCGGACAGACTGACCCGTGCCACTCCGAGGCGTTGCAGCTCCGAAAAAGTCAGCTCTTCGCAACGTGGGTCGTTCTCGACAAGATTGATGCCGACAGGGCCATGAATTTCCGAAGTCAGCGTTTCTATCTGCTCCTTGGTTGATACCCCTTGCACGAATATCATCGAAGCACCCGCCTTCAAATACGCATTCCCACGCGCAATTGCAGCGTCAATACCCTCGATCGTCAGCGCATCGGTGCGGGCGTTAATGACGAAATCGTCATCACGCAGAGCATCGCGAGCAGACTCGATTTTCAGCATCATCTCGTGCTGGGATACGAGCTCCTTACCGGCGAGGCGTCCACACCGCTTCGGAAAAATTTGGTCCTCCAGGTTAGCCCCGGCTGCACCGGCGGCTTCGAACTCCCGCATCGTGTACCAAACATTAATCGCGTTACCGTATCCGTTGTCGGCATCCCCCATAACGGGCAAGTTCACACTCGAGACGATGCTGCGGGTGAATTCCACCATTTCGCGCATAGACAAAATGCTCATATCCGGAACGCCCTGGGCGGCGGATACGCTTAAACCAGAACACTGGACCGCTGGGAAGCCTGCTTCCTGGACAAGGCGCGCGGACATCGCGTCATAGACCGCAGGCATCACTAGAATTTCTGGGCGCTTTATTAGCTCAAGCAGCCGGGTTGTAAGTCGCATCGATCGCAATCCGTAAACGTTGTGGCAGGGAGCGTGTCACTGGAAGCTGGATGCTAATTAGGCCGGTTGCAAGCCGCAATGAGAAGGCAGATTTTTCACATATGTGAAATCCGCATATGCTGGAAATTCCCGGCGTTATATCGGATGCATCATCTTCGAGTGCCATCTGCGTTATCGTTTCTCCAACGCCCAATCCATCGAGAACCCACCATGTTCGATCTCGTCGCCGCCTTCATCGGGCTCACGACCTTGCTCACTTATGTGAACTACCGCTTCATCAAGCTGCCCGCCACCATCGGCGTCATGGCAACCGCCCTGGTGCTGTCACTGCTGATTCATTTGATCGCCTTGGCGGGGTACCCACTGATCGAACTGGAAATGCAGCACCTCATTCAGGGCATCGATTTTTCTCAAATTCTGATGACGTGGTTTCTGCCCGCCTTGCTGTTCGCAGGCGCGCTGCATGTGAACTTTGCTGATCTGAAGGAGTTCCGTTGGCCGATAGGCCTGCTTGCAACCGTGGGGGTGGTGATTTCCACTTTTGCAGTTGGTACAGCCGCCCATTATTTGTTCGGAGCAATCGGCTGGGATATCAACTTCGTTTATTGCCTGCTCTTTGGCGCGCTTATCAGCCCCACTGATCCCATCGCCGTAATGGGCATACTCAAAACCAGCGGTGCGCCGCGTCCGCTGCAGTACACCATTATCGGGGAATCACTGTTCAACGACGGTTCAGCCATTGTGGCGTTCAGCATTCTGTTGGGTGTGCTCGCACTTGGGCAAACGCCTACGGCAGGCGACATTGCCATTCTATTTGCCAAGGAGGCAGTGGGCGGAATCGTATTCGGTCTGGTACTGGGCTACGCGGGCTTCCGGATGCTGCGTACCATCAGCGACCACCAGGTTACCTTGATGCTGACCCTGGCAATGGTGTTTGGCGGGGCTGCGCTGGCTGCGAAGTTCCACGTTTCCGCGCCGATCGCAATGGTCGTGGCGGGGCTGATTATTGGCAACCACGGCCGCCAGCTGGCCATGGACGACTCCACCAGGGCCAGCGTGGATGACTTCTGGGAAGTGATCGACAGTATTTTGAACGCCCTGCTCTTTGCGCTGATCGGCATGGAGTTGTTGGTCCTGCCATTCAACTGGGTACATATTCTCGCTGCCATGCTGCTCGGTTTGATCGTACTGGCAGTCCGCATGGGAACGATTGCGCCGGCGGTGATGCTGGCGCGGAAGCTGGGCAAGGACATTCCCCGCGGCACGTCCCGGCTGTTGACCTGGGGCGGTTTGCGCGGTGGAGTCTCGGTTGCGTTGGTGTTGTCTTTGCCGCCAGGGGAGGCGCGCGACACGCTGGTGGCACTGACCTACATCGTTGTGCTCGTGTCCATTCTTGTTCAGGGCCTCACCGTAGGCAAGCTGGTGAAGTATCACTTCGGTGAGAGTGAGGACCCGGGTCAAGTGGGAACGGAAGCGAAGGGGTATTGAGCATCAACTCTAACCGTCCCCGCTCGTACTGAACAACCGAGGTACACCAGCGGACGTTTTTCGCCCATGCCGTGTATGGGTCGAACCTGCCGGTGCGAGTTACACAGGTGCTGGATACATACATACCGGGCGCTGAAGAGGCTCGAACTTTGCCTCTTCAGCGCCCTCTTCGTGTGCACTACGGCTCATCAAGCCGCGGCACTGGCCTTCTTCAGCGTTTCGGTAAGAATCTTCAGACCTTCTTCCAGCGTGTTCTCTTCGATGGTCAGCGGGAAGAGGAAGCGGATCACATTGGCATGCGTGCCGCAAACCAGCAGAATCAGCCCTTGCTCGAGAGCGAGCTGCTGTACCTGGCGTGCAAACGCCGCGTTGGGCGCTTTGCCATCACGCGTGGTCAGTTCAATCGCCACCATGGCACCCAGCCCACGGACGTCGGCGATTTCCGGAACGCTGCCCTGAGTGTCTTTCAGTGCGTCCACCAGCCGGCCACCAAGCTTCGCGGCACGGTTTACCAACTGTTCCTCTTCCATGACTTCGAGCACCGCCAAGGCCGAGGCAATGGCCAAGGGGTGGCCGGCATAAGTGCCGCCCAGCCCACCAACGGGCGCGGCGTCCATCAGCTCTGCGCGCCCGCACACGGCGGAAAGCGGCATGCCGCCGGCCAGGCTCTTTGCCATGGTGATGAGATCGGGTACCACGCCAGCATGTTCAACTGCGAACATGCGGCCCGTGCGAGCGAAGCCCGTCTGGATTTCATCGGCGATCAGCAAAATGCCATGCTGGTCGCACAATGCGCGCAGGCCCTGGAGGAAGTCCGCGGGTGCAACGTTGAAGCCGCCCTCGCCTTGCACTGGCTCTACAATAATGGCCGCTACGCGTTTCGGGTCAATGGAGCTTTTGAACAGAAATTCAATGCCTGCCAGCGCATCGGCAGTGCTGATACCGTGCAGAGCATTGGGGAACGGCGCGTGATGGATTTCCGCCGGGAATGGCCCGAAGCCCACCTTGTAGGGCTGCACCTTACCCGTCAGCGCCATGCCCAGCAGTGTGCGGCCATGGAATGCGCCGGAAAAGGCGATCACACCTGACCTGCCAGTGGCTGCCCGAGCAATCTTGATGGCGTTTTCCACCGCTTCGGCACCAGTGGTGAAGAAGGCGGTCTTCTTGGCGTGGTCGCCCGGTGTGAGCGCGTTGATTTTCTCCGCCAGCTCCACATAGCCACGGTAGGGCACGACCTGAAAGGCTGTATGCGTGAAACGGTCAAGCTGCGCGCGAATGGCCTCCACCACCTTTGGGTGCTGATGGCCGGTGTTGTTCACTGCGATACCGGCGGCGAAGTCGATGAAGCGGCGCCCTTCCGTATCCCAGATCTCGGCGTTGAGGGCTTTTTCAGCGAAGAAGTTGCAGGTGATGCCGATTCCGGCGGGGATGGCAGCGCGTTGCCTGGATTCCCAAGTGGCTTGAAGCATGATGAAGTCCTGAGCGAGTCAACAAAGGTCCAGCCACTATAGAAAATGATTGGCGTATACTGAAGAGCCAATTTATCGCAATAAGATAGAACCAATTGGATTCGCAAGCTATCAGTGAGTGGCTTCAGCTCAAGATGGACCGCAATGCAGACGGCCCTCTTTATGCACAGCTTTATCACCTTCTGCAGCACGGCATTCTGTCGGGCCATTGCCCACCCGGCACCCGCCTGCCTCCATCCCGGCAGCTAGCCAAAGAGCTGGACATTGCGCGCAATACAGTCATTCAGGTTTACGAACAGCTGACGCTTGAAGGCTACGTGTCTTCGGAGGTGGGCCGCGGCACTTTCGTAGCTGACATCAGTCACGACCTCACCCAACCCGTCGAAAAACAAACCAAGCAAAGTGAGTCTGTGCGGTCGGCCTCTCCAGCGCGCCTGTCGTCAGCGGGGGAACAGGTGATTGCCAGCATCGGCCATTCTGAACGGCAAATGGGGGCCTTCATGCCCGGTGTGCCGGATGTCTCCGAGTTCCCGGTGAAGCAGTGGGTGCGCATTCAAAACCGGCACTGGCGCGACCCCGATCCCGTCCTGTTTACCTATGCGCCCGCGGGGGGGCTTCCCACGCTAAGGGAGGCCTTGGCCAGTTACCTCGGTAGCTCACGCTCTGTCGTTTGTAGCAGTGAGCAGGTCATCGTCACTTCCGGCATACATCAGGTCATCGACGTCGCGGCCAGGCTTCTGTGTAACCCAGGCGATCGCGTATGGATTGAAGAGCCATCTTACTGGGGCATTCGCAATTTGCTGCTTTCCTTAGGGATAGAGGTGGTGGGGATCCCGGTGGACGGTGAAGGGATCAATCCCTCTGCGGCCGACATGGAAAACCCTCCGCGCCTGATCGTGGTGACACCATCACACCAGTATCCCCTGGGGATGGTCATGTCGCTGGCCCGCCGTCTCAAATTGCTGGAATACGCG
>JAJUGV010000184.1 GCA_029265795.1 Alcaligenaceae bacterium | reverse complement strand
GTGTATGCGCAGCTTTCCCCGAGGCGCTTGGTTGCTGCCGACCAGGCGACCTTCCGTGGTTTCCATTTCCAGCTGTATGGCCCGCAAATTGTCCAATAGCAGTTCTCCTTCGTCAGTCAGGGAGATGCTGCGGGTCGTGCGGTTCAACAGCTTGGTGCCCAATTCTCCTTCCAGCAAGGAAACACTTTTGCTCACTGCCGCGGCAGATATGCCCAGCCGGTTCGCTGCTGCTGTGAAGCCTCCGCATTCTGCCACCCTTGCAAAAGCAATGGCATGTTTGAAATGACTAATAAGAATTGACATGCTGCACCGGCGATAAATGTCTGCTTTTATTAGCTTAAAGTTAAAAGTGTTTTTTGCCTATCGCCATTTATCGCGCCTGGGCACCGTCGATACACTGCTTGGCAATCATCATCAATAAAAAGAGATTGCCGTGAGCGGTGAATCTCGGGTGGATTCGACGTGCAGACAACCCCTGAAGAAAACATTGGCCCCGAGCGCTTTTACTTTGGCGAACTCGGTCGTGGGCGCTTTCTCATTCAGCGCTGCGAGGCTTGCAGCCGCGCCATTTTTTACCCCAGAACGTTTTGCCCGCACTGTGGCGGAGAAACATTGAATTGGTTCGAGCCTTCCGGGAAAGGCACGGTTTACGCGACCACTTCCATTTTTCCTGCCGGAGACGCAGAGCCGTACAACGTCAGCATTGTGGATCTGGACGAGGGTGTGCGGTTGATGTCACGCGTGGTTGGGGTGCCCTCTGACGCGGTCAGCATCGGCATGCGCGTTAGCGCGCACATCGAAGGCAGCGAAGAGGCGGCCAAGCTTGTGTTTGCAATTGAGCAGGGGAATTGAAGTGTTGAAGCAGCTCAGAGGGAAAGCGGCCATCGCGGGGGTGGGAACGGCAGGGCTGGGGAAAGCCGAGGGGTTCACCGAGCTTGAGATTCTGTCCCAGGCGGCCATGGCAGCCATCAAGGATGCAGGGCTGAAGCTTCAGGATATCGACGGCATCACCACATGCAGTTCTTTGTCGCCGATGTGGGCATTGCCAGTGGTTGAGTACCTGGGCATACGACCGAGCTTCATCGACAGCACCATGCTCGGCGGCTCCAGCTATGTAGCGCATCTGCTTCCTGCCATCCAGGCCCTCATGTCGGGCCAGTGTAATGCGGTGCTCGTTTGCTATGGCAGCACACAGCGCACGGCGAAGTTCAACCGGGCCGAGTTGACCAAGGTGCGCAAGGTTTTGGAACCCCAGCCCTACGAAATGCCCTATGAGCCGCCATTGCCTGTCGCCGCCTATGCACTGGCAGCCAGCCGGCATATGCACCAATACGGTACGACGCGGGAGCAACTGGCGGAAGTTGCTGTCGCTGCGCGCAAATGGGCGCAGATGAACCCTGAGGCGGTCATGCGTGGGGAACTGTCGATCGACGACGTCATCCAGTCCAAGCCTATCGCCGCTCCGCTGACTGTACGCGATTGCTGCATGGTGAACGACGGCGCAGGGGCGTATGTGCTGGTGCGAGCTGACCGTGCAGCCGACCTGCCGAAGAAGCCTGTCTATGTGCTGGGCAATGGAACCGCTGTGTGGCACCGCCAGATCTCCTGCATGGAAGACCTGACAGTGACGTCGGCAGTCGAATCCGGCCAGCGCTGCTTCGACATGGCTGGATATCGCGCGGCAGACATGGACCTCGCCATGCTCTACGACGCCTTCACCATCAACACCCTGCTGTTCCTGGAGGACCTGGGGTTCTGCAAAAAAGGGGAAAGTGGGGCGTTTGTCTCTGACGGCGGGATTGCCCCAGGCGGACGATTGGCCGTGAACACCAACGGCGGGGGGCTGTCGTGCGTGCACCCGGGCATGTATGGCGTGTATCTGGTGATCGAAGCCGTGAGGCAGCTGCGCGGTGAATGCGGTGAGCGTCAGCTGGCGAATCCGAATCTCGCGCTGGTGCATGGTAATGGCGCCACCTTATCGAGCCAGTCGACGGCCGTATTGGGAACAGCTGAAACGCTTTGAACACAAGAACCGGAGGAGAGATGGACAACAAGAAGAATAATGCGGCCCAGCAGGGTCTCGGAGTGAACACAGCGGCGGCCCAAGGAAAGAGGAGGGGAGCCAGCCTCAGTTCTGTTGCCTTGCTAGTCGGGTCGGCATTCTTTTTTCAGGGTGCGCAAGCGTCCATGCCGGAATGCCCGGGCGGGGTTTATCGCATGGTTGTGCCGGCCGCAGCCGGTGGGACGACCGATCTTGTCGGGCGCCTGATTGCAACCCGTCTGGGGGAGCGTCTGGGGGCATCCGTCGTGGTTGAAAACCGCGCCGGTGGCGGCGGAACCATT
>JAJUGV010000058.1 GCA_029265795.1 Alcaligenaceae bacterium | reverse complement strand
GATGCTCTGCGGACTCTTGTCGAGAATTTCTTGGCACAACGCGTCGACTGTGGCGTCCAGCTCTTCTGGTTTGACCACTTCATTGATGAGCCCCATCTCCAATGCTTGCTGAGCGGTGTACAAGCGGCAAGTGAACAAAATTTCGCGCGCCTTCCTCTCGCCCACATACCGCGCCAGCAGTTGGCATGCTCCCCAAATGGGTACGCTGCCCACTCGAGGGCCAGTCTGACCAAACTTGGCGTCTTCGCTCGCGATTGTCATGTCGCAGAACAAGTTGATCTCATTGCCACCGCCTACACAGAAGCCACGTACCTTCGCGATGATGGGTTTGTCCATCATGCGCATCACAGAGGACAATGCGAACAGGCGGCGCATATGTTTGCGTCCGATTTCGGGTACCCGGGCTTGCTGGTCTCTTATATCGCCGCCCGAGCAGAATGCTTTATCGCCGGCTCCCGTCAGCACCACGACACCCACGGCAGGATCGTCTGCGGCGACGTGCATGGCAGCTGTCAACTCTTCGTAAGTACGCGGGCGCACCGCGTTACGGACTTCGGGGCGATTGATGGTGATGGTGGCAACACCATTTTTGGATTCATACAGGATGTCTTCGTATGTCATGTGTCTTCCAGGGTAAGTGGTGGAGGGGCGGGCAGTACGGCATTGCGCCCGCGCGGCTAGCGCGCGTTTGAAAGAAGGGGAGGTCCGCTGGGTAAGCTGGCGTGTGCCGTGATGTCACGCCAATTCAAAGGCGGCTGACTTGGTTCGCTGATCAGGGTCCCGATGGTGGGGGGTGTCAATGACAACCGCATGGGAGACGCAATCACTTCCCACGACTGGCCGCTTCCATCTTGATGGGTCTGGATCAGCGCTCGTGCTAACGTTTGCGCGTGAGAACAGGCATCTGCCACGGTATTCACGGTATGGCGAGCGGGCAGTGCCGGCTCAGCGCGATTCCAGCGGTGTTGGGTCATCCAGGCACCGACATCCTGCATGGAAATGTCGATGGCGCACCCAGCGCCTGTGCGCTCTCGTTGTGCTAGCGACGCCAAGATCAGGAGGAGGCCGGTCTGGCCCCCCGCAATATCGGCTGCGGAAATGCCGGCTTTTATGGGTGTGCCGTCGAAACGTGTAGAGTCCATGATGCCCGACATGGCTTGAACTACAGTGTCGACGGCTGCACGGCCTGGATAGGCAGAATGTATGCCAAAACCTGAAATGGCGCAGTAAATCAGTCTCGGGTTCAATGTCTGAAGTGTGTCGTACCCGAAGCCCATTCGCGCAAGTGCACCCGGTTTTAGGTTTTCAAGCAGTACGTCAGCGGTGCGAACCAACTCTCTAAAGTACTCTCGGTCGGCGGGATCCTTCAGATCCAGCGTCACACTGCGCTTCTCTCCATTGCTGAGCACGAAGAAGTGGCTCATGCCATTTCTTCGTGGTTCCCAGGCGCGTGCGCTTTCACCTCCGGGTGGCTCTATCTTGATGACGTCAGCACCGAGACTGGCGAGATGGCGGGCAGCCAGGGGTGCCGTCGTGAGTTGACCGATTTCTATAACCCGCAACCCTTCGAGGGCGCGTGTCGGCGGTGGTGAGGTCGGGGAATGTGTCCATCCAGGTTGAGAATGACGAAGCGTTGTGAGCTCACCGCGCCCCGAATCGGGTTCCGGAACAGTGACGGGATCTGCTGCAACGCCCAGGTAACGGAAAATAGCATTTGGCACCCGAACTGCTGTGCCTGACACTGGGTCAATACACTCAGTGACAGAACCACGAAACTTTATGTTGGGTTCGCCTGCAATGTCTGCTACTGATACGATACGTCCGCATGGTATGCCGGTTGAGCTTAACTGGCGTTCGAGTTCGCTCAGCGGGTTTGCCAAAGTCCATGCCTTTACCAGTTCGTCCACTTCATTGCGGTGTGCGAGACGCGACTTTAGTTCCGCGTATTCCGGACGTTGAGCAGAGGCTCCAATCAAGCCTGCGAGTCGTGACCACTGCGCGTCGTTGGTGGTGCAGATCAGGATCCACCCCTCAGCAGCGGGATATGCGTTCCAGGGCACGGCCATCCCATGCCCATTGCCCAACCGGCCTGGCCTTCCCCCAGCATAGTGAGCAGCAAGAAAAGTGGATAGTGCGTTGATTGCGACATCGTAAAGGGCAACTTCGATTTGTTGGCCGGCTCCGCATCGAGCCTGAACATTGAGTGCAATGGAAATAGCGCAAGCCGCATAGAGCGCACCTGACATTTCAAGGACCGGCAAACCGATTGGCAGCGGTTCTCCAGACGGTAGCCCCGTGGTGTGCACAATACCTGTCAAATGTTGAAGTTCGACCTCGTCGCTGAATTTTCCCGACAAAGGGCCTGAAGATCCGAATGCGGTGATGTCACAGACGATCGGGCAATTGGATATCAATTGCCTCCACGATTCAGGCCATGTGTCTTCGTCCAGGTCGGAACTACGAATCACCACGTCGCTATTTTTAAGCAGTTGCTCGACGACATTGATGTCATCAATGTCCTCACGATCCACCAGAATGCTTTTTTTCCCCGCTACCGCAGAGACGCGGTCAACCCACTTTCCGTGTTTGACGGCCGGAGCCTGGGGAACGCGGGGTTCAATCACATATACCGTCGCTCCCAGATCTGCCAGAAGTCTGCCGCAGGCGCCCGCGGCGATTCGGCTACCCAACTCCACCACTCGCACATTCTCATAGGGTTTGTGTGTCATTGCACTCCCAGATCCCTGGTCTCCATCGCACCGCTCATCACTTGTTGTGAACTCGGTATGGTTTCACTAGGCAAAAAAGGTTTCGTTAGTTAGAATACATCAAATGGATAACGGTGAGAACCTCCCATGCAGAAATTTGGCGAACTGACGTATTGTGCAGGCCTCTCTATCAGATCGGTGGGCGAGGGGCCACGTCTGGTCCTGATTCATGGGGGGGCCGGATCGCGTACACATTGGTTCCGCAACGTGGAGTTCCTATCCCAGCATTTCCGAGTCGACACGCTGGATTTACCTGGTTTCGGGGAATCAGCTGCGCCTCCGTCCGACCTTCCCCATGCGGCTTATATAGGCTGGGTTGCGCAGGCCCTGCAGCTATTTCTGAATGGCGAGCCCTATCACTTTGTTGGTTTCAGTTTTGGTGGGGCTGTTACCGCAGCGCTTTCTGCGCACATGGCTTCGTTAGGTCGAGCTCCACAGCGCGTCACCCTGGTCAGTCCTTCGGGTTTTGGCCCTCCGCAAGGTCGAAAGATCACCTTGGAAAAGGTGAGAAAGACAGATAACGACTCGCCGGAAGAAATCCGAGCAGCCACTGCGCGCAATCTGGGACGCTGGATGTTGGCCCATACGCCGGAAGTCGATGATCCAGCCATAGACCTGCACCTCCAGAATGTGGCGCGGGCGCGCTTCGATAGTCGTGCCTTCAGCTTCCGCGAAAGTCTCATCAAGGATCTCTCATGTCTTGATTCGCCCGTGCAAATACTGCTTGGCGAGAAGGATCCTTTGATATTTCCTTCAGTTGCTGGGCGTATGGCGCTATTGCGCTCGACTTTGCCTGCGGCATTGCTGACCGCAATTCCCGATGCTGGGCATTGGCTCCAATACGAAGCGAGCGACGCCGTGAATAGAAAAATTCAACAATTCCATCTTTGAGGAGACGTAATGAGCTATCAGACAATCAAGACTCGCCAGGAAGGTCCAGCACTGATCATCGAACTGAATCGTCCAGAGCGCAGGAATGCCATCAGCGAGCAAATGATGGACGAGATCATTTCGGTCTGTCATGACATGGAAGACCGCAAGGATGTCTCCGCGCTTATTCTCAGCGGCGGAGATAAGTATTTCTCGGCAGGGGCTGACCTGACTGAAGCGTTCCAGGTCAGTTCGGCGCAACAGGGACGCCGTTATTTCAGTCATTGGCATCGCCTGAACGACACGCTTGAACAATCATCCAAACCTGTTATTGCCGCAATCGAAGGCTTCTGCATGACAGGCGGTCTGGAGCTGGCGCTTGCTGCCGATCTTCGCGTGGCCGGAGAAAGCGCCACGTTTGCAATCACGAGCGCGCGTATCGGCACGGTTGCCGGTGCGGGGGGAACGCAACGGCTACCTCGTGTAGTGGGCCTCTCCAACGCCCTGGATATGTTGTTCTCCGCCGAACCTATTGATTCCCGGGAAGCATTGCGGATCGGCCTCATCAACCGGCGCGTCGGTGACGGTGAAGCGCTTGGTACAGCCGTATCACTTGCTAATCATTACGCGACACGGGCACCCCTGTCTCTGGCATTCGTCAAGCGTGCGGTGCATCGCGGCATGCAAATGGACCTTGCTTCGGCGATAGAGTTTGAAACGATGCTCGTAACGACTGTATATGGGACCGCGGATAAGGCGGAAGGTATCTCGGCGTTCCTCGAAAAGCGCGCCGCCAAGTTCACCGGGGAGTAAGCGTCATGGCAGCATTGATGGACGCGCTGTTTCGTCCCAGAAGTATTGCTCTGGTGGGCGCCTCTGGGGATGCAGACAAGCATTCCTCGCTACCGCAAAAGCACCTCTTGCAACATGGTTACCCCGGTGTCATCTATCCGATCAACCCACGGCGAGACACGGTTCTCGGGTTGAAGGCCTATCCTTCAGTAACTGAGGTGCCCGGCCCCGTCGATCACGCGTACATTATGCTGCCTACCCGGCAAGTCCAGGCAGCCTTTGAGGATTGCGTTGCAGCAGGGGTATCCTGCGTGACCATCATGTCCAACGGCTACTCGGAGGCGGGAGCGGAAGGCCTGCAGCGGCAGGCCCGTTTGCTGGATGCCATGTGTGGCTCGCATACTCGATTGCTTGGCCCCAATGCATTGGGGGTCGTCGATCTGAATGCGAAAGTGGCCTTGTCTGCTAATGAGGTGCTTTCTCTCAAAGAGTTGCCGGTGGGAGATGTCGGCCTGATATCGCAAAGTGGCAGCATGTTGGGCGCCATACTGTCCAGAGGTGCAGCCGCGGGTGTCGGCTATTCCAAGCTCGTATCGGTAGGGAATGAGGCGGATATTTCCGTCGCCGAGCTGATCGAGATGATGGTTGAAGACCGGGAAACAGGCGTCATCCAGCTGTTCCTGGAAACTATTCGTGCGCCGGAGGCTTTGCGGCGAGCGGCCTTGAAGGCCCATGCCGCGGGTAAGCCCATTCTCGCCTATCGTCTGGGGCGATCGGCAATTGGTCAGGACCTTGCCGTGTCCCACACCGGTGCGCTGACGGGAAATGGCAAGGCAATCTCTGCCTTCCTCAAGGACATTGGCATTGCAGAGCTATCGGTTTTCGAAGCGCTGCTTGACGCGCCGCCATTGTTTCGACATCGACGTGCTTCCAACGGCGGCATCGGCGTGATGTCGACCACGGGGGGAGGCGGCGCGCTAATTGTGGACAACCTTGGCGAGCGAGGTGTCAACGTAATTGCCGCAGAGGAGCCGACCCGGGAACGGTTGGCACAGAAAGGAATTGATATCGGAAGTGCGCCGTTGGTAGATCTCACGTTGGCCGGTACCAATGCCAATACGTATGGGGCAGTATTGTCTGAGTTCGCAGAAGCACCAGAGTTTGCAGCGGTTGTCGCGGTGGTGGGCTCGTCATCTCAATTTCGCCCCGACCGGGCGGTGGCACCGATTTTATCAGTGGAAGCCCACAAGCCCATCGCTGTGTTTCTGACCCCGAATGCAGTGCAATCAAGAGCATTGCTTCGTGAGGCGGGTGTGGCAGTGTTCTCTCAACCAGAAGCCTGTGCGGACGCCCTCAGCGCATGGTTTCATTGGCAGCACCCTCGTACGCAGCCTGACGAGGCTGACAACATTACCTTGGCGCTGCCCCCGCGAAGCAATGATGAAAATACGCTCAGCGCTGCGGAAGCACAAACGGCGTTCGCTTCGCTTGGCATTCCCCAAGTACAAGAATGGACATTGCCGACCGACCCGGCGCAATGGCCCGATAGTGTCCTAGCCGCCATCAAGTTTCCGTGTGTATTGAAAGTTTCTTCCGTTGATATTCCTCACAAAACGGAAGTAGGGGGGGTGACGCTTGCCGTTTCTGACGTGGACATGCTTCGCACTGAAGCGGAAAAGATGAAGGCACGAATATCGTCCAAGCTGCCTGGAGCCAGAATAGACGGCTGGCAGGTGCAGGAAATGATCCAGGGGTTGGCAGAGGTACTGGTAGGATTTTCCGATGATCCTGCGGTTGGGCCCATCATTTCAGTCGGGATGGGGGGGGTGCTTGCCGAACTCTTTCAAGACGTGAGCATTCGGCCTGCACCGGTCACTCGGGATGAGGCGAAACTCATGCTGGAAGAAGTGAAGGCTTTTGCACCGTTGAGGGGGTACAGGAATCTGCCTATTGGTGATCTGGATGCATTGGCGGATGTGGTCGCCAAGATGTCGAACTTGGCCCGATGCCAGAATGGGCATGTCGTCGAGGCAGAGATCAACCCCTTGGCCGTGCTTCCCAAGGGTCAGGGTGTAAGGGCGCTCGACGGTCTGATCGTGTTGAAACGGGTGGTCGAGAGTCCTTCGCTTGCGAGTTGATCGTGCGCGCAGTCAACAGAATATTCTCCATTTTTGATGCGTTCACGGCAGAACACCCACGGCTGACACTCCAGGACATATGTGACCGTATAGGGCTTTCCAAGGCCACGAGTTTCCGGCTGGTTAATAGCCTGTGCGATGCAGGCTATCTCGTGCGCCTCCAGGACCATCGATACTGCCTTTCCATGAAAGTGGTGAAGCTGGCCGGTGTGGTTGCAGGAGGCCTGAGCGTACGGGATGCGGCGCGTTCAATCATGGCGCAGATCGGGGAGACCACAGGTGAGACAGTGAGCCTCAACGCTGTGGTCGGCGCTGACCGAGTGTGTATTGACGTCGTCGAGGCGGTCTCACCCTTGAGTCATATAGTGAAAGTCGGCGAACATGCGCCTCTTTTTTACGGAGCAACCGGAAAAGTGTTGCTGGCTCACCTTCCGCAGAAGGAACAGGCGGCTGTGTTGCAGGCAGTACCGCCTGGCTTTCCGTTGAATGCGCGTGAATTGAAGCAAGTCCTGGATGAAATTTTTGCCCAGCACTATGCCATCACTGGAAATGAACGGGTCGCGGGTTCTTTGGCGATTTCGGTAGCCATCTTCGACATGGATAACAAAGGTACGTATGCGTTGACTCTGACTGGCCCGGAGGCGCGTATGCGCCAGCAATTGAAACGTAATCTCTCTTTGATGTTGCGCGCTCAGCGCGAGATATCGACGCAGCTCGGGGCGGACGAAAAAGTACCGTAATTCATGGCTGAATGAATGGGTATGTACCATGTTGCGGCAGGTGTGTCCGCAACATGGTCTCTTCCTTAAAGCGACGCCAGCGATAGTTCTTGCATATTGTCAAGGTCTTCAATAGACCATAAGCGTTGCAGCAATTTTTTGGCTTTGGAGTCCGATATGACCGGGCCGGCGAGTTCCATGAACTTATCGCTGATTTGGTCGTCGCCCAGTGGTGCTTCGGGGTCACCGATTCGAAAGGGTTGGAAGTGTTCCAGGACGGTGCCGTTTTTCAGGCGTATCTGAAGGCGTGCCGCACGCATGTTTGGAAACTTGGCAGTGAGCTCGGGATCTTCATGAAGAAAAATGCGAGCCATCAGTGTTCGGATGTCGGCTTCGTTCATGCGATCAGGCTCGAAGGCGGCGAGTCGAACGGACGCGTACTTGCATGCATGGCTGAGTACGTAGGGCAGGCTGAATTTTCCCTCGAATGGGGAGACCGGTTGCGGTATGCCAGCTACCTCAATGGCGACTTTGTAAGTGTGAACATCGATGCGCTCGATCTCGTTCATGTTCAGGCCATATTTCTCGCGCAATGTCAGTAACGCATCAATAGATGCGAACGTATGGCCGCAACACCCATGGTTTTTCACGGTTACGTTCTTGATGTTGTATCGGGTACCAAGGCCGTCGGTGGCTCGCTTCCATTCCGGATCATGCGCAAGTGCCGCGCCAAACCCGGCGCTCCCCTCGAGAATATCCAGAACGCCCGTAAGCCCACAGTTAGCGCCGAAGGCAGACGTAACGCCTACCCACGCCCCGTGTCCTGCGTGAAGGGCTTTAGTCATGGCGTCTGAGCGGAACGCTTGCTGGAGCCCGGAAGCGAAGCTGGCGGAGGTAGCCAGGGCATGGGCGATGACATCTGCGCGCTCGGAGATCAGCGCCGCCGCGGCGGCGGCACCTCCGAAACATCCGACAGTACCGGTGGTATGGAAATACCTGTAATGCGAGGGCTGCACCGCGGCTCCGATGCGAGTTGAGATTTCGTAGCCGATGGTGATGGCCTCAAGCAGTTTCTTGCCCGACGACTGATGGTGCTCGGCCACCGCAAGTGCTGCCGCGATGGTGGGGCAGCCAGGATGATAAATAGCGTCTCGAAATATGTCGTCGAATTCGGCTGCATGAGACACGCTACCATTGATCCAGGCGGCCACTGCCGGCTGAGCCGTAGTATGAAGGCCTGGGAGGCTGGCTTTACCGCAGCCGAGCTCATGTGCATGTGCCTGCAGAAGGCTTGGGGTGGGTTCCACCTGGGTGCCCGGAAACAGTGCTGCAAACCAGTCTACCAATGCACGCTTCGCGGCGTGCGATACTTCTGGGGTGAGGCCGGTGCGGGACTGCTCAGCTGCGTAGCGGGAAAGTTCCTGAATGATCATGAAGCCACCTTAGAGTGCGTTGTGTCCCGTGATGTCGCGGCCTGCTATCAACGTAAGAATTTCATAGGTCCCGTCAGGGATACTGAACATCTTGATGTCTCTTGCATGCTGCTCAATACCGGTCTCAGTGGCCAGCCCCATTGCCCCACACAATCTGATAGCAATGCTGGCAGTTCTTTCTGCTGTCGCAACGCCCTGACGTTTCGCCATAGCTGACAGTGCCTGGGTCGCCTGGCCCCGATCTGCTGCATCCAGAGCGCTGTAGCACAGCAAGCGCGCACTTTGAATAGAAGCTTCGATATCTACCAGCGCTTCCTGAATGAGCTGTTTACTCGCCAATTTTGCTCCGAATTGACTGCGTTCTCTGACGTAGTCCAGTGCAAATTCCTTGGCTCGTTCGGCCACCCTGAGGCTTAGGAGCCCGAACAGGGGGCGATTCACGAGCCAGGCCTGCGTCAATGTCTTCATGGTGCTGTTGTCGTTTCCAATCGCATTGCGACGTGGAACGGCGACATCATCGAACACCAGTTCGCTTAGGTGACCTTGCTGCAGTCCAATGCAGGGTATCTCAGTGGCTACGAACGGCGACACGTCGTATTCGACGAGGTAGCGTTGCAACTCACCGTCTCCTTCCCTTTTGCCTGTGACGAATGCGACATCCGCGATGGTGCCGTTGGTGATCCATTGCTTGGTGCCAGTCAGGTAGGCGGTGTTCCCGTCTGCCGATTCCCTGACACGCAGCTTGATGCTGCGCGGATCTGAGCCAGTCGTCGGCTCGGTGGATGCGGTACACGCGATTTTCCGACCGGCCAGCAAATCTGCGATCAAATCGGGAAATACCTCGGCAGCACCGCTGGCACATAACCGTGAGGTCGTGCCGTCGTGGGCGATCAATGCCAAGGCGATCACCGGCGGCAGCTGCTCAAGAGCCAGTCCGTAGTCCAGCATGCTCAGGCCGCTACCCCCTAGCGCTTCGGGTACGCGGGCCCCCGTCAGGCCGAACTCCGCAAGTATCTGGAAGATTTGCAGCATGACGGGCTTGGAAAGAGGGGTATCGCGTGGATGTTCCGCCAGCAAGGGATACAGAGCTTTCGATGAAAGGCGGATGGCGGCTTCCTGAAGCTGTCGTTGTTCGCTCGTAAGTTCAAAGTTCATCGTGTTTCACACCATCGTAAAGCCGCCGTTGATGCTGATGACCTGCCCGGTCATCCAGCTTGCGTGTTCACTCAGAAGAAAGGCCACCATTGGAGCAATATCGGTGGGTTCCCCAATGCGCCGGAGCGGATACATTTTTTGGACTGTCTTTACACGGCGCTCGTATTTCTCTTCTCCCATCTGTGCCCGCAACGCTTCTTCACGCTTCCTCCGTAAAGGTGTGTTGGTTGCACCGGGCGATACGATATTCGCGGTGATGCCATCAGGGCCCACCTCTTGAGCGATTGATTTGATCAGCGCGGTCACGCCCGCTTTCGCGGCGGCATAATAGGAAAGCCGTGCCTGGCCGACGCGGGCGGAATCTGAGGAGAAACACACGATGCGCCCAAACTGCTGTGCTTTCATGACGGGCAAGATGGCGTGAAGGCAATGCATGGGGCCTAGAAGGCAGACATCCAGCATACGCCGCCAATCATCGTGGGACGACTCCATGAACGTTTTGTCATCCAGAATGGCTGCACAGTTCACAAAGAAGTCGATTCGCTTGAATGAATCATGCGCAGACTTGACCATATTTCCTACCGAGGCCGGGTCGGTAAGATCGGTCTGCAGGAATTCGGTGCGTGTAACTTTGGACAGGTCTGCGAGGGCCTCAGTGCCAGCCTCTTGATTTATGTCAGCGAGGACGAGTACAACGCCTTCTTGCGCCAACTCGTGTGCGACCTGCAGGCCAATCCCCTGTACGCCGCCGGTGATGATGGCGACGCGATTTTGTATACCTAACTGCATGCTCTTCTCCGGTTCCTTCGGTGGGGAGTCTGTTCTGATATGTTCTATTTATTGTGACTTGGGCAAGCGTTGCGGAAACGATCGCTCGAAAATGCCCTCGGCTATGCGGTTTTTCAGAATCTCGATAGAGCCTCCTGCGATCATCCAACCACGAATCCGCCGCAAACAGTATTCCACGATTGCCTCTTGGCTGAACCCCATTCCACCCATGATCTGAAGCGACTCATTGGCAGCAAACCAGCCGGCTTCATTCGCCGCCAATTTGGCCATGGCGGTGCTCTGCGCGCTAGGCAGGCCGTGTGCGCCTTCCATCGCGGCTTTGTATAGCAGCAATTGGGCTTGCTCCAGGCGCATGTACATGTCGGCGAACTTCCATTGCAAACCTTGAAATTCACATAATGGTCGTCCAAACTGCTTGCGTGTGAGGGCATGCTGACGGGCAATGTTGAAGGCATGGCGCCCCAGTGCGAGGGATCTTGAGGCGTTGCCCAGGCGTTCCACGTTGAAGCCTGCGATCTGTTTTTTGAAGCCGCCCGGCCCCAACAACACATTCTTTCCAGGAATCCGTGCATTCTCAAAGTAGAGCTGGCTCCACTGTTCGCCATTCATGAAGCTGGAAGGCTTTCCCACAGTAAAACCTGGTGTACCTTTCTCTATGAGCACTGAGCCAATGTTGTCCAACCCCGGCCCGAACCTCAGGTAGATAAGGAACAAGTCAGCTTCAGGGCTGTGAGTGGAAAAGATCTTAGTGCCGTTGATGATGTAGTCATCGCCGTCGGCGACGGCCGACGTGCGCAGTTCTGTCAGCGCCGAGCCGGCGTCAGGTTCTGTCATCCCCAGTGAAATGAGTTTCTTGCCGGCGAGCAGATCGGGCAGGAAGCGCGCTTTTTGCTCCTCGGTGGCGTATTCGACAAATGTCCGGATGGGACCAAAGTTACCTGCCTGAACTATGTCAGCACTCTTTGGGCAGACGAGGGCCACTTCCTGAATTGCTAGCACTGCCTGCATCAGGGTGCCGCCTTGCCCTCCATCCTTTTCAGGGAAAGCGATGCCGAACAAGCCTTGCTCTGCGAGCAGCTGAGCTATTTCCCAGGGATACCGAGGGGAATGCGCACGTTCAAGCGCGCCCGCAGCAAGTTTGTCTTTTGCGAAACGCCGGACTGAATCGGCAAAGGCTTCATCGTCCGCATTGAGTTTGAAATCCATAGGTTCCTCGGTGAAGTCGACCCGCTGCGGTAACGAACTTGGGTCGCAGCGAGAAGCGAGTTTCATCAATCAAAACTAGTTTCACTGAAAGAATACACTAATTGAGCTTCAGTGGCCAAGCTGTCCGAGGGAGAAAAACTGATTGCCAAGCTCTTGAAAATCCGGCATCATTTATAAAAGTGAACCTGGTTTCAATAAATGAAACTCGTGGGTTCGCTAGTAAAGAATGATTAACAAGCGGCTGGCGCAGCTGAGATCCGCTTTCAATACATTGTGAGGAGACGCAATGAAACACGCACTTAAGAAGGGGGTTGGAGCCGCTTTGGCCACCGCCATCATGGCTCTCGCACCCAGCGCGGGAGCGCAGGCGAAATACCCGGAACGTCCTATTTCGCTGGTGGTCGGTTTGACGCCTGGTGCGTCCAGCGATTCCGTTGCACGTGAGTTGGGTAAACGGCTATCTGACCGTCTGAAGGTCCCTGTGGTGGTCGAGAACAAGCCCGGAGGCAACACCATCATTGCCTCGAACGCTGTTGCCTCCGCTGCTCCCGATGGATATACGTTGCTGCTTACGAACAGCATGAATACGACCAACCCCTCCGTAATGGCAGATATGCCATATGACTACAGGAAGGCGCATGATCACATCGTGCTGGTTGCGTCGGCTCCTAACTTGATGGGGGTTCGTTCTTCCCTGACAGAAGTTAAGGATCTGGCCAGTTTCATTGATTATGCAAAGAAGAACCCGGGCAAGTTCTCTTATGGTTCGGCGGGAGTGGGCTCCATCCATCACCTTCTCATGGAAGTGATCGCTGACCGGGCTGGCATCAAGTTGAACCATATCCCCTACAAGGGCGGCGGCCAGGCAATTCAGGATCTTCTGGGGAACAATATCGACGCTTACTTTGGCACGATTTCATCCCTTCAGGCACATGTGAAGACGGGCAAGGTGACGCCCTTGTTCGTCACGTCTGCAAAGCGTTCGAACAAAATGCCTAACTCCGAAACGTTGGAGGAGTTCGGTCTGAAAGGCCTCGTATCTGATTACTGGCTTGGTCTTTCTGCGCCCGCTGGAACACCCAAGGAAGTGATCAACTTGCTGAATAAAGAGGTGAACGAGATTCTCAAGGACCCCGCCGTGGTAGCGCGTTTCGATGAATTGGGGGTGCTGCCTCTAGGCGGTACACCGGAAGAAATGCAGCAGTTCTTCGACCATGAATTGGAATTCTGGAAGGAAGCGGCGAAAGCAGCTGGGGTGACGCCCGGAAATAAGAAATAGCGTTTTCTGGAACCTTCAGACCCGCGATGCTCTCCCGGCAAAATGGCCGGGGCATCGCTGTTTGGAGGTCGTACTGCATATCGCCAACCGCGCCGCAGCAGGCTGGGCGCTTATTCCGAACCGACATGGCTACCACTACCTTTACTGAGCAGCTCACCAATTTTTTGATGAAGCTGCGCTTTGAGGATATTCCCGACCCCACGCGGAGCCGGTGTATCGACCTCATTCTTGATCATCTCGCAGTTTCCATAGCCGGTACTGATCTACCGTGGACGAAAGCGTTGAAGCGATATGCCGCGGCCCAGCGTACCACAGGGTCAGCGGTTATCTATGGTGCAGGACGCACTTCCGCAGATATAGCTGCGCTTGTGAACGGCACCATGGCGCATGGAATTGAACTGGACGATACGCACGAGCGTTCCGTGAGCCACCCTGGTGCAGTGGTCATCTCGACAGCCTTGGCCTTGGCTCAGGAGCTGGACGTGGACGATCAGGCTCTGATAACCGCCATTGTCGCCGGCTATGAGGCGATGGGCCGCATAGGGGCAGCGTTTGACCCTGAATATATGGCAAGAGGCTCCCATCCCACTGCCAATCACGGAGTGTTTGGTGCGAGTGCCGTCGCAGGGAAGCTGCTGGGGTTGAGCAGTCTGCAGCTTAATATGGCATGGGGCATAGCTTCCTCGATGAACTCTGGCAGCATGGCTTTCACTGAAGACCCATTGGGTACGATGGTCAAACGCCTACATGCGGGTTGGCCCGCACACAGCGGTATCGTTGCGTCCAAGCTGGCAATGTTGGGTTTCACGGGGCCGCGA
The DNA here is from genome assembly GCA_029265795.1 of Alcaligenaceae bacterium. Classification (GTDB taxonomy): domain Bacteria; phylum Pseudomonadota; class Gammaproteobacteria; order Burkholderiales; family Burkholderiaceae_B; genus Yanghanlia. The sequence goes on along the minus strand of JAJUGV010000058.1, from coordinate 3,867 downwards.
AACACGTTAGACACCAAGAAGGGCTATCTGGGAAGGAATTCGCCCAATGCGAACCGGGCGTCCATTGTGGAAGGGCTCGGTGTTCAGTGGGTGATCGACGAGATAAGCATCAAACCTTATGCGTGCTGCCGTTTATTTCATTCTTCGATAGACGCCATTGAGCAGTTGAAAGCAGAACATTCATTGAAGCCAGATGACGTCGAGCATGTTGTCGTACGGTCATGTCGCCCGGCGATCGATGGGCACATGGAGTATCGGCCAGAATCAGTCATGTCGGCTCAGTACTCATTGCCATTTTCAATTGCTGTGGCGCTGTGCGGAAGCGCGGGCGATCCGGCACAGTTCAGTGAAGAAAGCTTGAAGAATTCCTCGACCTTGAATTTGGCCGATCGGGTCACTGCCGAGGTCAGCGATGAGCTCGACGCACTTTTTCCGCAGAAATACGCCGGCTCGGTAGCAATTCAATTGCGTGACGGCACCAAATTGGAAGCGACCGTCCTCGATTGTTCGGGTTCGGCGGCGAATCCACTGGACCGAAACGCCATTGAGAAAAAGTTCAACATCCTTACTGCGGCACAACTTAATCCGTCGCAGCAGGCTGCGTTCCTCGCGTGTATTCGTGGAATGCCGTCAACTCGCTCCATGCATGCATTAAGCACCTTACTCATCGGGGAAGATCATGAAGGTTGATAGCGTCGAGGGTGAAACAATTCCAGGCGTAGGCCAGTTGGGTTGGTCAAATTCTGGCCTACACCGTGGTGGAGTAATTCGAAGCATTGAGCTCATTCCCGTCAAGCTGCCGTTCCGAACCAATTTCAAAATTGCGTTTGGTGCACCCCGACCCGGTATCGATGTCTTAGTCTTGAAGATGCATACCGAGTCCGGTCTGGTGGGCATTGGTGAGACACAAGCTTGGTTGCGCCAGGGCAGCCGTGACACATTGCGCAGCCTCATCTCCATCATTGAAGAACAGTTTGTGCCCCGCCTCGTCGGCAAGAACGTGTTCAATCACGCGTCCATTCTCAAGGAATTGCGCGAGGCTGTCTGGGGGACGAACTACGCCTTGGCCCCCGTCTCAGACGCGATTCTGGACCTGCAAGGCAAGATACTCGGGGTTCCTGCGTATCAGCTGCTGGGAGGCCGGTCACGAGAATCCGTATGCGCGGGCATTACCCTGGGAATAAGTCAAGATGAAAACGCATTGCTTGAAGATGTCGCGCAATGGCTAGAACAGGGGTTCACCAGTTTCACGGTGAAAGTCGGGAATGACCCGGAGCGGGACGCTAACGTAGTGGAAAAGGTCGTGCACGCATTTGGCGACAAGGCCATTATCCGCGCTGACGGCAATAGCGGTATGGACTGGGCAGGGGCGTTAAGGTTCATGAATCGTGTGGAAGGTCTGGGTCTTGATGCGGTCGAGCAGCTGCTGCCTCCATCTGACATGGAAGGCATGGCCGAGCTGGCCCGCCGGTACAACACACCGATTATGGCCGACGAAATGGTGTCTTACGCCAGTGACCTGCTTCGCGTCATTCAAATGAAAGCTGCGACAGTATTCCAAACCAAGATTGCCAAAAACGGCGGCGCGTGGGCGTGTAAGCAATTATGGGAAATTGGTTCATCGGCAGGCATGCGCATATTCCCCGGCAACCATCCAGGTGCCAGCGTTGCTTCCGCAGCGGCGCTTCATTTGGCCACGGCGTGGCCTGGGCCCCTACTGGAAGGGCCTATTGCAGTGGGGATCAATGAAGTGCTCGCGGAAGACATCATTACTGAGCCCATTCCTCGTAAAGGAAAGCACCTGTTTATTGGGGATGCGCCTGGGCTGGGTGTGACACTTGATGAAGACAAGCTGAAGCATTTCAAAGTGGAGCTGTAAGGCGGGGCAGGGCAAGCCGGCCCGATAGGTAGACATGCTACATATCGGGCTATATGCTTCGCCACTGTTTCACCGATTTGGGAACAGCCCCGACCCCATTTTCGTCGAGATCTCGCTCTGTGCCTGCAACATCATTTCGAGATATTCTTCCTGATGGGGTTTCATTCTTTCCTCTGGCCCGGTCAACGTGACCGCATACTTTCCGAAATCGTTGATGTCAAAGATCGCGACCGAAATCGCCAGAGAGCCCACCACGCGTTCGCTCCGGGTAATGGTGTACCGTTTTTCGCGAATCTCTGCGAGTTCAGCTTCCAGCTCTTGGACACTGAGAGGGTAGTCTGGGGGGAGTGCGGCCAACACTTCTTTCCGCTCGTTCTCAGGCAGATGGGCGAGCAAAACCTTTCCTGTTGCCCCGTAAATTAAGGGAGCATGTTCCCCAAGGTTGACGATGTGCATCAGGCGCGAAGTGGATTCGACAACGTCGATACAGACGCGATCCTTGCCGATCGCGGTGTTGATGCTGATGGTTTCCCCTGTATGCGCAGCTATGTGCATCATGACGGAGCGAGCAATGTCACGGACATTCAGCCCACTGGCGACAAGGCCAGCAAGCTTAATCAACTTCATGGACAAGCAGTATTTTTGATCTGGCAGACGGACTAGGTAGCCGGCATCGCACAGGCTGTTGACCAATCGAAAGGTCGTAGCCTTCGACAGCGAAATTCGATCGCTGATTTCCTGCAGTGTCAGCTTCGGCTCTGCAGACGTAAAAGCATCAAATACCGAAAATATTCTATTGACCGCTCTCACTGCTTTCCTTATTTGATCGACTTAAAACGCGACCCCGTTATTGTTTGCGACTCGTGGTCGTGCGATCCAGCCGGGGTAGATCAGATGATATCACCGGCCATCCACTCTTCGACATGCGTGTGTGAATTCGCTCCTTTACACGCCACAGCTCGCCCTGCTATCGGAAATCACGAATCGCTCTGGGCGGTACCCCCATCGTTTTTGATCTCGGCTTTTTCCTGCTGCTGTTGCCGCCATAAGCGCGCATACAGACCATCTTGCTGCAGCAGTTCATGGTGTGTGCCTTGCTGCACCACCCGACCAGCTTCGAGAACCAGTATTTTCTCGGCATCCTGAATAGTTGAGAGGCGATGGGCAATGGCCAAGGTGGTGCGGCGCTGGCTGATCTCGTTTAGGGCGCTGAGAATTGCATGTTCCGACCGCGAATCCAGAGATGAGGTGGCTTCGTCCAGTATCAGGATGGGTGGATTCTTCAGCAATACCCGCGCAATGGCGATACGCTGCTTTTCACCCCCGGAGAGTTTCAATCCGCGTTCACCGACCATGGTATTGAAACCGTCAGGCAATTGCGCGATGAAGTGATCCAGGTGTGCCAGCCGCGCCGCGTTATGAACCTCGGCTTCCGAAGCGCCGGGGCGGCCGTAGGCGATATTGTTGTAGATCGTGTCGTTGAACAGCACGGTGTCCTGGGGCACAACCCCGATGGCACGGCGCAGGCTGTCTTGCGTGACGGCCCGCACGTCTTGGCCGTCGATGGTGATGCGGCCGTTGTTCACATCGTAAAAACGGAACAGCAGTCGGGCGAGCGTGGATTTTCCGGACCCGCTCGGGCCCACAATGGCGATCGTATGCCCCGCCGGCAGATCAAAACTGACGTCTTGCAGTATCGGCCGCTTGGGGTCATAAGAAAAATCAACGTGTTCAAATCGAATGGCGCCACCCTCAGACTTCAACGGCTTGGCGCCCTCGCGATCAACCACTGCCGGCTTCTGCTTGAGCAGACCGAACATGCGCTCCACATTGACCAGCGACTGACGGATTTCACGGTAGACGAAGCCCAGCATGTTCAGGGGAATGAACAGCTGGATCATGTAGGCGTTGATCATGGTGAGATCCCCCAGCGTGATCTCGCCCAGGCTCACCTGGCGCACGGCCATGAGCATGATCACCGTAATGGT
>JAJUGV010000099.1 GCA_029265795.1 Alcaligenaceae bacterium | reverse complement strand
CGCGTGCTTCACCCGTACCGAATTCCTTGTTCAGAACGGTCGTGATCGCTGCCGTCAGCGTCGTCTTGCCGTGGTCGACGTGTCCGATGGTACCCACGTTCACGTGCGGTTTGGTCCGTTCAAACTTACCTTTTGCCATGATTTATCCCACTGAGTTTTCTTGAAAACGATGAAAAAGCCCCCGCCCGCTTAACACTATGCGGGCGGGGCCAATATTATTTACCGCCGCGAGCGCTGATGACCTCGTCGGCCACGTTCTTCGGAGCCTCAGCGTAGTGCTTGAACTCCATCGAGTACGTCGCACGACCCTGGGTCTGCGAACGCAGGCTGGTTGAATAACCGAACATCTCGGCCAGCGGAACTTCGGCCTTGATGATCTTGCCGCCACCCGGGACGTCTTCCATACCCTGGACCATGCCACGGCGGGAGGACAGGTCGCCCATGACGTTACCGGCGTATTCTTCCGGTGTCTCGACCTCAACGGCCATCATCGGCTCGAGCAGCACAGGGCTGGCCTTGCGCATACCTTCCTTGAAAGCCATGGAAGCCGCCATGCGGAACGCGTTTTCGTTCGAGTCCACATCGTGGTAGGAACCGAAGAACAGCGTGACCTTGACGTCGACGACGGGGTAGCCCGCAACAACGCCGGCCGGCAAGGTTTCTTGAATACCCTTGTCCACTGCAGGGATGTATTCGCGAGGAACCACACCGCCCTTGATGGCGTCGACGAACTCGTAGCCGCCGCCCTGCTCGAGTGGCTCGAGCTTGAGCACCACGTGACCGTACTGACCACGACCACCGGACTGCTTGACGAACTTGCCTTCGACTTCTTCGCAGGTCTTGCGAATGGTCTCGCGGTAGGCGACCTGCGGCTTGCCGACGTTGGCTTCAACGCCGAACTCACGACGCATGCGGTCTACCAGAACTTCGAGGTGAAGCTCGCCCATACCGGAAATAATGGTCTGGCCGGACTCTTCGTCGGAAGTCACACGGAAGGAAGGATCTTCCTGTGCCAGACGAGCCAGCGCGACACCCATTTTTTCTTGGTCGGCCTTGGACTTGGGTTCGACGGCCTGCGAAATGACGGGCTCGGGGAACTCCATTTTTTCCAGCAGGATATGCTGACCGACGTCGCACAGGGTTTCACCGGTCGTGACGTCCTTAAGACCCACAACGGCAGCGATGTCACCCGCCAGAACTTCCTTGATTTCAGCGCGGTTGTTGGCGTGCATCTGCAAAATGCGGCCGATGCGTTCTTTCTTGCCCTTGACCGGGTTGTAGACGGTTTCGCCGGCATGCAGAACACCCGAATACACACGAACGAAGGTCAGCTGACCAACGAACGGGTCGGACATCAGCTTAAAGGCCAATGCGGAGAACTTGGCGTTGTCGTCAGCGGGCAGGCTGATGGGGTTGCCATCGTCGTCCATGCCTTGGACGGGAGGAATATCCACCGGCGAAGGCAAGTAGTCGATGACGGCATCCAGCATGCGCTGCACGCCCTTGTTCTTGAAGGCGGTACCGCACAGCATGGGCTGGATCTCGCCGGCGATGGTGCGCAGACGCAGACCCTTGTTGATCTCGGCTTCGGTGAGCTCACCGCTTTCGAGATATTTGTTCATCAGCTCTTCGTTGGCTTCGGCAGCGGTTTCCACCAGCTTTTCGCGCCACTCGTTGGCCTCATCTGCCAGCTCAGCGGGAATATCGGCGTATTCGAACTTGATGCCGTAGTTCTCGTCTTCCCAGTAGATGGCCTTCATCTTGACCAGGTCGATCACACCCTTGAAGGTGTCTTCGGCACCGATCGGCAGCACGATGGGCACTGGATTGGCCTTCAGGCGCAGCCTCAGCTGGTCGTAGACCTTGAAGAAGTTGGCGCCGGTGCGGTCCATTTTGTTGACGAATGCCAGACGCGGAACCTTGTACTTGTTGGCTTGACGCCATACGGTTTCCGACTGGGGCTGGACGCCACCCACGGCGCAGTACACCATGCAGGCGCCATCAAGCACACGCATGGAGCGTTCGACTTCGATAGTGAAGTCAACGTGTCCCGGAGTGTCGATGATGTTGATGCGGTGCTCGGGGTAGTCACCACCCATTCCACGCCAGAACGCAGTGGTGGCCGCGGACGTAATGGTGATGCCGCGTTCCTGCTCCTGCTCCATCCAGTCCATGGTGGCGGAGCCTTCATGCGTTTCGCCCAGTTTGTGGTTGATCCCTGTGTAGAACAGGATGCGCTCGGTCGTGGTGGTCTTTCCAGCGTCGATGTGCGCCGAAATACCGATATTACGATAGCGCTCGATTGGGGTCTTGCGGGCCATGATGTGATGTCCTATTGATTACCAGCGGAAATGGCTGAAAGCCTTGTTGGCTTCTGCCATCTTGTGCGTGTCTTCACGCTTCTTCATTGCCCCTCCGCGGCCTTCAGCGGCGTCCATGAGCTCACCGGCCAGGCGCAGTTCCATCGACTTCTCGCCACGCTTCTTGGCAGCTTCACGCAACCAGCGCATAGCAAGGGCCAGGCGGCGCACAGGGCGCACTTCAACCGGCACTAGATAGTTTGCGCCACCTACACGGCGGCTCTTGACTTCAACCATAGGCTTAACGTTGTTGAGCGCGGTGTTGAACACCTCGATAGGCTCTTTGCCAGTTTTAGCCTGAATCTGGTCAAAAGCACCGTACACGATGCGTTCTGCAACGGCCTTTTTTCCAGACAACATAACAACGTTCATGAACTTGGCGAGTTCTACGCTACCGAATTTAGGATCGGGGAGAATCTCACGCTTCGGGACTTCGCGACGACGAGGCATTTTGCTTCCTTGTGACAGTTCAGTTGAACCGCTTAGCGGCCACGGCACCCTATGAAAAGGTGTGCCACTTACATGCGCCGGGCCACCGCCCAACGCTGCACTGAATCGGCCTTAACGGCCTGAATATGGATTAGGATTTCTTGGGACGCTTGGCACCGTACTTGGAACGGGCCTGTTTACGATCCTTCACACCTTGCAGGTCGAGGGAACCGCGAACGATGTGGTAGCGAACACCCGGCAAGTCCTTTACACGACCACCGCGCACGAGTACGACGGAGTGTTCCTGCAGGTTGTGGCCTTCACCGCCGATGTACGAAATGACTTCGTAACCGTTGGTGAGACGCACCTTCGCAACCTTACGCAGAGCGGAGTTCGGCTTCTTGGGGGTGGTGGTGTATACACGAGTGCAGACGCCACGACGCTGAGGGCAGTTCTCAAGCGCGGGGCTCTTGCTGCCTTCTCGGGCGACCGCGCGCGGCTTGCGCGCGAGCTGACTAATGGTTGGCATGACCTTTACGCATCCTGTTGTTTACGTTACGCATCTGATATGACACGCAGATGAACGTATTTGAATGAATACGCCTGTCGCGTCGGCCCGCACCATTGCAGTAACGGGCTCGATTCGCTAGGCGGTTACGCAATAGCCGCCTTAGCACGTGAACGTAAAAAGAGCGGGCCTTGCATCCTACGCGAAGCGCATGTGTGGCAAGCACATACTTCAAGTAAGCTCGCTATCGTACCATGCTGCTTAAATTTCAGTCAACAATGTTTTTAACCGCCCGCAGCAGGATTCCGGCTGCTGCGGGGGCACCATGCAAAGGCGCTTACTGCATCATCGTACGGGGCAGCCACATAGCGACTGAGGGGACGTACAGAATCACCAATAGCACCGCAGCCATCAGCAATACATATGGTATTGCACCGCGCATGATCGGCCCCATGGACGCCTGCGTGATGGCTTTGATGGTAAATAGATTCATGCCCACCGGTGGCGTGATGAGCGCGATTTCCAGGTTAATGACAAGCAGCACGCCGTACCACACCGGGTCGATGCCCAGATGCAACAAGGCCGGCAAAATAACCGGCATGGTCACCAGAATGATGGCGATGGATTCCAGGAACATGCCCAGGATCAGCACCAACCCCATCATGATGAGGATGAAACCCGTGGCAGACACATCGAGAGCAATAATGCCTTCGACAATTTCTTGTGGAATGCGCAGGCGGGTGAGCACGTGGCTGAATACCGTTGCGCCCGCCAGAATCATGAACAGCATGGCCGACAATGCACATGCTTCACGCGCCGCCCCCCAGATATCAGACCATCCTATAGAACGATAAATGAAGAAGGCGATGCCGACCGCCAGCCATGCGCCGGCAGCCGCGGCTTCAGTTGCGGTGAATACCCCAGCATACATTCCACCCAACACGAAGACCGGCAAAACGAACGCCCAGAACGACTTCCGCACAGCCGCGCCCATTTCCTTCAACGTGGCTCGTGGCTCGGTCTGAATATGTGCAGATACGCGTGAGCAACGCCATGCCACCCACATCGAAAACACCAAGGCCATCAGAATGCCGGGCACCACACCGGCCATGAAAAGCCGCCCAATCGATGCATCGGTTGTCACGCCGTACAGAATCATTGGGCCTGAAGGGGGAATCAAAATGCCCAATGTTCCCCCTGCGGCGACGGCGCCGTAGGCGATGCGCGGCTCGTATCCATAGCGCAGCATCTGCGGAATGGCCACCGCGCCAATGGTGAGCGCGGTAGCCACGCTAGAGCCCGAAATCGCAGCGAATATAGTACAGGCCAGGATAGTGGCCACCGCCAGCCCACCGGGCAAATGGCGTGTGAAGGTATAAGCCGCGTCGTAGAGATCGTCCATGACCTTGCCGCGAATCATGATGTGCGCCATGAACGCAAAGAGCGGAATCGCAACCAGCAGATATTGGTTGATCTCACCGAATATCACGGCCGATATTGAACCCAGGTTACCTTGCTCGAATATGAGCAACCCGCCGCCAACGAGGGTGAGCCCGGCAAAAATGGGCAAGCCGGTAAACAACAGAGCTAATAGGACCAGCAGAATCAGAGAAGCAGCGAGCATTACCAGGCTCCTACAGAGTATCAGCAGGTGATTGCGGGTTACGCTTTCCCTGCTTAAGAGTCTGGGAGGCGTGGCCACCGCAAAGAGCGGCCGCTGCCCGCCATATTTGTTCCAGTGCTACCAGACCGAGTAGCACCCCGCCCAAAGGCAGAAACGATTGCAGCATCCAAACGGGCCACTCGAGGTGGCCGTCAGTCAGCGAACCGATCATGTGGGAGAAGGCGACCGTATTGGAGCCATTGATAATAAGAAGGGCCGCCACTGCCATAACGGAAACGGCCGCCCACATCTGAGTCCAGATTTTTGCCCGAGGTGGCAGCAGCGCCACGACGACATCAACGATGATGTGCTGATTTCTGCGCAGGACTTCAGGGGCGGCAAGCATCACGATTGCTGTAAGCGAGAGGGCGACGATTTCGTCGGCCCCTAAAAACCCGGCCGAGAAGAAGTACCTGAACACCACTGCACCGCCGATCAGCACCATATCCATAAGCACGAGCGCAGCAGCCAAGCCGTAGGCGAACCGGCATAGCCGGCTCACCGCGGCCGCGTATTTTCCAAGCAGGCCCGGAGGTGGCGCCGCCTCGGGCGCCTCACTTCCAAAAGACATATCTTGGCTCCGGCCGTATTAGAGTGTCTCGAGCATATCGAGCAGCTTTTCGCCGTCGGAACCAGCCGCTTTCTTGAACTCTTTCATGACCGCGGGTTGCATGACTTTGGCCATCGCTTCCTGCTGCTGTTTATCCAGCACCACCACTTCCATGCCGTTATCCGTCAACGCCTTGATGTCGGCTTCGTTCACGCCGTCGTGAGGAATGATGGAGGTCTGAACAGCTTTGTCGGCTGCCCGCTGAATGCCTTCCTGCACATCGATCGGTAGCTTGTTCCACCAGGCCGGGTTGACTACCAGGTTATCGAACACCAGGAAGATGGGCGTTGCCACCGCATACTTCTGAACTTCGTAGAACTTACGGGCACTGGCCGCCTGAACACCTGTAAGCGCCGCATCGATGACACGGGTCTGAAGCGCCTGGTATGTCTCGGAACCCGGCATGGCAACCGATACGGCCCCCATGGCTTCCAGACCGGCGTCAAAGAGGCGATTGAGCCCGCGCATCTTCACGCCGTTAAATTTTTCGGGGGAATCGAGCAGGCCGGTGGACGAGGTGAAGACAATATCGTTGGTGTCGACAAGCCAGCCTATATTCTTCACGCCCTTATCGAGCATTTTCTGTTCGAGCAGCTTAGCTGCATCAGAATCTATGAAAGCGCGCTGCTTATCGGGCGAACTAATCAGAAAGGGAATGGTGGTGACGGCCATTTCGGGCAACGTACCCCCCCACTGAATAGAGAGAATGATGGCGGCCTCAATCTGCCCCCCCGCCACTGCGGCGTGGTGTTGCTGGGGCTTATACAGTTGGGCCGCGCCAAACAGCTGCACTTCTGCCTTGCCGTCGGTTTCCGCTTGCACGTCTTTCGCAAACTGCTCAAGCCGCTGCGCGGTATGGTGGCTGGGCGGGAACTGATGGCTGATACGCATGGTGTAGTCAGCCGCCAAAGCCGGCGTGCTTCCCATTACCATCGTCAATGCACATGCTGCCAACAAGCGGGTCTTAATCATGGTCGTCTCCTTGCGGGTTTCACCCGTCAATGTTTTGTTGATTATTGGATTTTGGCAGGCCTGAGCGGGCCAGGCCACCATAAAGTGGCTCTTGCGGCATTGCTTCGGCCAAGATTTCGCGTACCTGCACCAAGGCTTCTAAGTCGATGCCAGTGTCATAGCCCTTGGTTTCACACAGGAAGACCAGGTCTTCAAATACCACGTTGCCCGTGGCACCCGGCGCGAACGGGCAGCCGCCAAGGCCGGCCAGCGCCCCGTCTAGCAATGTGGCTCCGTTATCGAGCGCGGCGGCGGCATTGGCAATCGCCATCCCGCGGGTGTCGTGCAGATGCACGCCCAATGGTGTGTTGCCTATCCTGCGCTTGACCGCAGCAACCAATTCACCCACCTGTTTGGGTCCGGCATAGCCGACGGTATCCGCCAAGGCGATGATGTCGGCACCCGCATCCACACAGGCATCGGCCATACGCAGGACTTCGTCGGCATCGACATGCCCTTCCAGGGAACACCCAAAGGCCATTGCTATACCGGCGCTTATGAACGGCGCGGCACGCCCTTCCTGTTCAGCTATCTGGGTTTGCTCGCATATGCGCGCCAGCATGGACACAGCATCACTGCGGCTTCGGTTGGTATTGGCCCGGCTATGTGATTCACTGGCGGAAATTACGAAGACCATTTCGTCCACGCCTTCGGCCATGGCATCCGCCACCCCTCGCTCATTCAGCGTTAAGGCGGCCAAATAGAGATTCGGCAAGGAACGCGCATGGGCGATGACATCACGCACATCCGCAAATTGCGGGAAACGTGATGCGGGAAGGAAAGAGCCCACCTCGAAGCTGCGGACACCCGCGGCATATTCGCGACTCAGCCACTGCTGCTTCTGCAATGTGGTGGGAAATTGCTTTACCAGCTGTAGGCCGTCGCGCAAGCCGACTTCCCTTAACATGACCGAATCGGCGGGGAACCACTGTTGCAGACGAGTCATCCGGTTTTGAGCGGCCAACGTCATGCCTCCACACCGCCGGCGGCGGCAATATCTTCGTGACTGAGGCCGAGCGCTTCAAACACGGCCTGAGTATCCTGACCGATGGCGGGTACATCGCCACCGCCGGTGAGCATCTGACCGTCCACTTCGAAGGGAAGCGATGGAGCACGGAAGCGCATGCCATCCGGCCCTTTCGATTCGGCCAAACCACCGGGACGCATCACGTGGGGGTCGTCATACATGTCGCACGGCTTCGCGATGGGCGAGAAGGGAATACCGTGCTCTTCAAACAAGGGAGTCAAATCCTCGATAGTGCGCGAGCGAATTTTCTCGGCCACCAAGGGCAGAGTCCAGCTTCGCGCTTCGATCTGCTGCATACGAGTCGCCAGACGTGGGTCATCTAGAAGCTCTTCCAACCCGAGCAGTTTGCAGACGGTCGCCCATTGCCCTTCGGTAACCGCGCTGACGAAAATCTGCTTACCGGCGGAGTCTTCGAAGACATCGTAGATGGGCCATGAGAAATCGCGCTCCGGCATGGGCGGGGGATTCTTGCCTTCGAGCTCGAATTGCACCATGTGCTGCGCTACAAGCAGCAGGCAGTTCTCGAACAAACCAACACGGATTTCACGGCCCTGGTTAGTCTTACCGCGCTCGAGCAGCGAGGCCAGAACGGAAAACGCCGCAAACAGCCCGCCCATGATGTCGTTTGCTGAAGACCCGACGCGCAGCGGCCGACCCGTGGGGCCGGTCATGTAGGCAAGGCCGGTCATCATCTGCACGACTTCGTCAAGCGCGGTGCGATTCTGGTATGGCCCCGAAAGAAAGCCTTTGCACGACGCGATGATGAGTTGAGGATATCTCTGCTTGAGTGTGTCGGGGTCGGCGCCCATGGCCACGAGCGCGGAATCTCGAAAATTTTCCACGAACACGTCAGCCGTTTCTAGTAGACGATGCAGTGCGGCACGGCCGCTTTCGGTCTTCAGATCGAGCTGAACCGACTTCTTACCTCGGTTAAATAAGGGGAACATGGGCCGCCCCATGCCCGACAGACTGCGGGTTTTGTCCCCACCCGGTGGCTCTACCTTGATAACTTCCGCACCGAGAAAACCGAGAAACATGCCACAGGAAGGCCCCATGATCATGTGACTCATTTCGACGACGCGAATTCCCGCCAGAGGTCTGAATTCGCCAGACATCGCAACGTCTCCTGTTATTGCTTTGTGATGCCTTCAGCGTATCATCGGCGCAGAAAACAAGAAATTATATTGTTTGGACTTGAATATTCTATTTTTTAGAAAATGAACCTGCTGCAACTCCAGGCCTTTCTGGCGATCTATGAATGCGGTGCCATTTCGCGCGCCGCCGAGCGCGAACGAACCGCGCCTTCCGTGCTGAGTCATCATCTCGCCAAGCTGGAATCTCAGTTCCCGCGGCCTCTGTTCATTCGCAGCCCGCGAGGCCTGGTCGCGACCGAGTACGGTGAGCGCCTGTACTTGCATGCACAGCAGATCATGAAAGCGGTGGACGACGCCCGGGCCGATGTGGTGAATCTTTCCGGCGAAGTAGCCGGTCGCGTCAGTATCGGGCTGGCTTACACCACCTTGCAGGCAATCGGCCCTCGTTTGATGGATATCCTCTTCACCCATTATCCCGGCATTTCACTGATGCTCGCCGAGACCGTTTCGGGGGGCACCATCAGCCAACTGCTTGATGCGGAAATCGATCTGGCACTGGCCTATACCTCCAGCCGCGACACCCGCCTTAGAGTAACGCCGTTGCTGGAAGAGCGGCTGGTATGCATCGGGCCGCCAAATATTGTGGGCGATCCTGCCAGACCGATCCCGGTGGCCGAACTCATGAAGCTACCCTTCATTCTGCTTCGCCGAGGCACCACCGGACGCCCCATCATGGACGATCCGCGCCTGCAAAGGCAATTCGAGCAGAACGCGAAAGTCCACGCGGACAACGTCAACGCGATGACGCACTTCGTGTTGGGTGGCCATGGATGCGTGATCGGCACGCCCTCATACCTGCGCAAACATATCCAACAAGGCACCATCGTGGCCCGCGAGATATCGCGCCCGGTCATCCTGCGCACGCTCTACTTGTGCGAACAAGCCGACAAACCCGCATCACGCGTAGTCCAGCTCGTGCGCGACATGCTGATGCAGCTCATCGCCGACGAAATCACCGCCGGAAGATGGAAGTACGAACGCCTGCACTTCGACCCCTCACGACAATACATCGCCCTGCCAAACGCAAAAACCGGGGTCTGACCCCGGTTTCCGCATGATGAAAACCGGGGTCAGACCCCGGTTTAGGTTATTCGACGTCGCTGTCTTCGCTTGCGGCAGCGTTGTCGTTGTGGGTTACTGAAGAGGTGTCGTCGTGTTCAGGGGAAGACTCGGAGGTGGATTCTGCTGGACGGTCTTCGAAGGGGTTCTCCAGAGCGCGGGCGGCTTGGCGCTCGATCGCTTCCAGGGATTCCTTCTGACGGCGAGCCTCGTGATAGGCCATGCCGGTACCGGCCGGGATGAGTCGACCCACAATGACGTTTTCCTTGAGGCCACGCAGCTCGTCGCGCTTGCCCATGATGGCAGCCTCGGTAAGCACGCGCGTGGTCTCCTGGAAGGACGCCGCGGAGATGAAGGAGTCCGTCGACAGCGATGCCTTGGTGATACCCAGCAGCACGTTGTCGTAGGTTGCCGGAATACCACCTTCCGCAATGACGCGATCATTCTCGTTGAGCAGTTCGGAACGCTCCACTTGCTCGCCGGTAATGAAGTTCGTGTCACCTGCATCGACGATGTTCACACGACGCAGCATCTGACGCACGATGACTTCGATGTGCTTGTCGTTGATCTTCACGCCTTGCAGACGGTAGACGTCCTGCACCTCATTGACGATGTAGATCGCCAACTGTTCGATGCCCTTCAGACGCAGAATGTCGTGGGGATCAGGCGGGCCGTCGACAATCATTTCGCCCTTGTTGACCACCTGACCATCGTGCACCAGCACTTGTTTTTCCTTGGGAATAAGGAACTCATGGCTGACGCCTTCGAGGTCGGTGATGACCAGGCGCTGCTTGCCCTTGGTGTCCTTACCAAAAGAAACGG
>JAJUGV010000158.1 GCA_029265795.1 Alcaligenaceae bacterium | reverse complement strand
GAAGTAATTACGCCGGGCCTTGCCACCGTACTGCGCAACCTCATCAGCGGAACAAGCGGTGGCGCCAATAATGAAGTGCTCTCGGCCATCGCGGCGCCGCTGCGTGACAACCCGCCGGCGTTCTCCGGCCCTGACGGAAGTTTGGCCGCATCGGCGGGCACCGAAGGCGGCACCAGCGTTGCCGCGGCCGCAGCCAGCGGGCGCAGCGGTTTGCGCTTGCGCGAACCCATGGTGCAGGCAGACCCGCGCCTGAACGCGATCATCGTGCAGGATATACCCGACCGCATCCCCATCTACCGCGAGCTGATCGCCCAACTTGATCAGCCGAGCACCCTGATCGAGATCGAAGCCATGATCGTCGACGTCAACTCGGATCTGGTGAACGAACTGGGCGTCACCTGGGGCGCCAACGCCGGCACCACCAGCGTCGGCTATGGCGACCTGAACCTGGCGACCAGCGGCGGCCTGCCGATCGATAGCGGAACGGGACTGACACCGGGCACGCTGGGCGTCAGCGTGGGCAGTGTGCTGGCCGCACGCCTGCACGCCCTCGAGACGAAAGGTCAGGCGCACATTCTGTCCCAGCCGTCCATCCTGACGGCAGACAATATGGGCGCGTTGATCGACTTATCCGATACTTTCTATATCCAGACGACTGGCGAACGGGTGGCCACTGTCACACCCGTCACCGTCGGTACCTCCCTACGTGTCACCCCCCGCCATATTCAGGGTCCCGGCGGCATGAAGGTGGAACTGACGGTCGATATCGAGGACGGGCGCATCATGCAGGAACAGCAGGTGGACAACCTGCCCACCGTACGCAAGAGCAACATCAGCACACTGGCCGTGGTCAACAATGATCAGACGCTGCTGATCGGTGGTTACAACACGAGCCAGGACTCCGAGCAAATCGACAAGGTGCCGGTGCTGGGCGATATCCCCGGTTTCGGGATCCTGTTCTCCAACAAGTCCAAGACCATCGCTCGCCGGGAACGGCTGTTCCTCATCCGACCAAAGGTGGTCGCGATCAATGGCGAGCCGGTGGCGGATCCATACGAGAATATGAACACGGGTTATGCGATCAATGCCACGTGGCGCAGCGGCGGCAAGCGCATGCTCGGGTCCGGCCAATATCTCGAACTGCTGCATGACGGGCCGACACAAGTCAGACTCGGGCCTGCCCATGCGCATGCTGCGGCTATAGCGGGCCCGGAATACGCAGCCAGAACCATGGGGTCTGAATTGCGGTAAGCTGAACCCGGCTCAAAGCAACACGAGAGCAAGACGACGCATGACTATCGATCCATCTTTTCCATCCAGCCACATCGACCTGTCGACCTTTACGTCCGCCGCCCGGGCAGCCGAAGAAGCGGGTGCGGGCGGGGACGCCATCCTGGTGGTTACAGGTACGCAGGTAAAGGTGCTGGGAACAGGCGCCACGCCCAGCGGGCGTAGTGTTGCGTGGGTCGCGCCAGACGATGACACCACGCGCATGTTCGCCGATGCCCTGGCGCGCAGCTATGGAAACGGCATTGCCAGTGCCGTTACCCGGGAACTTGGTCTGGATCGCGCGGGTCCCCTATCGGCGGCCACGGTCAATCGTGCGCTCGACATGGCGCAGACATCGCGCCATGCGCTGGACGGCGTCGACTTTGCCCTGCGCCTCAGCTGCCTGGCCACCACGGGTTCGGACGCCTTTAATGATGCGTGTATACAGGTCGGAGTGGATCCCGCCAGCCTCACCCATGCGCAGCGCCACGCCATCGACGATGCAATGCGAGAGCGCTTCGAACAGGCTGCTGAACAAGGGCAGTCGCCGGTATCACCGGACACCGCAAGAGCCTGGCTACGGGAACTCGTACAGAGTTGACCCCCTCGAATGCCATATTTTTCTTAGGGGAATTCCCTAGGATTTTAGACATACCTTGGATATCAACGACTTACGCGGGGGCATCAAAGCGACCGCGATAGATTTTGCAATCAAATCTATTTACTATTGCAATGATTTACCGCGAACACCGCCTTTCGGCGTAGTCCATTGCCGCCGCCGGCCAATCAGACCCGTAGTTTTGGTGTAACGACACCACCTTTCGGCCCAGGCATATCACCAAGCTCATGCAGCCAGCTCTACGCTGCACGCTCGTCGCACGCTTTACATACATGGTTGATCCCGAACCTCTCTCGCGCGCCGCATTCCCCGATTCGGAACCTTCCGAAGAGACGCGCAACATCTCGGCCGGGCATGACGTAAACGAGGATCCCATGGTGATGCATGCAGACGACGGGGAGCGCCTCCTGCGCGACCTGGTCCACACGCATTCTCATCGGCTGCAACGATTCATCGTGAAGCAGATCGGCAATACCACCGACGCCGAGGATCTGACCCAACAGGCTTTTGTCGAGGCCGCGCGTGCGTACCGAAGCTTCCGAGGCGAGTCGCAGCTGTCCACGTGGTTGTACGGGATTGCGCTGAACCTGGTGCGGAATCACCTTTCCCGAGCGCCGGAACACCGCTACGATTTCGTCAACGAGCAGGCGCTGGAACACGAGGTCTCCCCGGACTGCGGTCCTGAACGTGCGGCCGAACAGAACCAGACACTCAAAGTACTGCAGGAATCCCTCGACGAACTGCCCGAGAATATGCGGGAAATCCTGCTCATGGTGGGATTGAACGATCTGTCTTACGAAGAAGCGTCGGCCATGCTCACCGTACCCATCGGCACGGTACGTAGCCGCTTATCGCGGGCCCGTGCGGCCCTGCGGGAAAAAATCCGCGAGAAGGGCCTGCCGCTGCACATTTGAGCCAAGGAGAAGGCATGTACGGCATCGATCACCTCATGATCGGAGCGAATGATCTCGACAAGCTGGCCACCTACTTCACCGACCTTACCGGCTTGCCAGTTGCGGATGGCGGCAGCCACGAAGCCTGGGGCACCCATAACAAGCTGATTGCCACCACCAGCGCCACCTACCTGGAACTGATCGCCCCCAATCCGGCCATGGAAAAGCGTAGCCCGTTGCGCGGGGCGCTCGAGCACATGACCGAGCCTAAGCTGCACCGCGTTATTGCGTTGGCAAGTTCAGACCGGTTCCCCGCCATCGTCATGGCATATGAGAAAGCCGGCGTGCCTGCGGTGGTTACGCCGCTCAGCCGTCAAACGCGTTCAGGTGAGACCTTGCGCTGGCATCTGTTGATTCCTGCCGAAGATAACCGGTACGGAATCTTTGCTCCTCTGTTCATCGACTGGGGCAGCACCACCCATCCGTCTCGCAGCCTTCCTCCGGCCCCCTGCACGCTTGTGGAGTGCCATGCCGGCCACCCTGATTCCGAAGCCATACGGCGATTGTGGAGCGCCATCGGTTTCGAGATGCCGCTCCTCAACAGCGCAAACCCGTATCTGACCATCGCGCTGGACACGCCAAAGGGACGCATCGAGCTGACCGGCGCTTAGGCTTGCGACGTGCTTGGACGTATAAGGATCTAAGCAAGGAGAGCCTTATGTTTTTCAACGACTGGTCAAGCGTAGTGCGAGTGATCGTGGTGGGCGCCCTGGCATATGTGGGGCTCGTCCTGTTGCTGCGGACGTCCGGCAAACGCACCTTATCGAAAATGAACGCGTTCGATCTCATCGTGACCGTGGCGCTAGGTTCCACGCTGGCGACCGTACTTCTATCGCGGGATGTCGCGTTGATTGATGGCATCACGGCCTTCGCCCTGCTGATAGGATTGCAATACTTGATCACCTGGTCATCGGTACGCTGGCCGTACGTCGAGAAGCTCGTTAAGGCCGAGCCCTCGCTTTTGTTCTTCGAAGGGAAGTTTCTTGAGGGCACATTACACCAACAACGCGTCACGCATGCTGAAATTCATGCAGCCATTCGAGCGCAAGGCGTGCCGCGACTGGAAGATGTCGCCGCTGTCGTGCTAGAGACGGACAGCAGCATAAGCGTGGTGAAGAAAGCCAATGGAGACGCTTTGACATCGCTTGCAGGTATTGAGCATACCGAAGCTCGGAGCGGCAGCATCTAACGTTCACTTTGCCGCAGTGGAGCCAACGGTATGGCAGCATTCACGATTCCGCAGTATCCGCTTGGCGTTCGCTATGGCCGAGACAAAATCGGAGCGGTCAGCGGGGTCTTCAATGTGGCGCTGACCTGCACGTGAGATTTTGTGCAGATGGCCCTGCAGAGCGGCGCGAGATAAACCGTCGGGCAGCACGGAAGCAAGTTGAGTGCAAACATGTGCAAGCTGTATCAGCACCGCCGGTGTCCGACTGGCCTCCTGTCTGATCTGATTCAGGGCGGTGTCGAAGAGATCGGACAGACTCTCGGGATTCGCAAATACGCGCAAATTTCCCGCATCGTCCGTGTAATGCTTGACCGACGGAGCATTAAGGGCGGCAAGCTCCAGTGCACTGGCAAGTCGGTTTATGACAGCCACCGCAGTAAAGGGATCATTAACGCCCGGCGACAGCGCGCGGACTGCGATCTCCACCAACTGACGGACGGAGTACTCCAGATCCTGCGTCGGCGTCCGCTCCACGCCGACGGTGAAGGCGCGTCGAATATCCTTTCGAACATCTTGCGATATCGGGGCATTGGATCGCACGACCAGCGCATGGCTCTGGCGGAGGACGAAGTAGCCGGGCCGCACGCTTACATCGATGATCAAATCTTCCCTTGCCGCCAAATCGACAAGCCCATCGAACTCGATCACCTGCACATAGCCGCTTTTTTCCAATGACACAGGCGTGGTCAATGCGTATTGCCCTTGAGAGGGAGCACCATCATTCGGCGATCTGTTCCGACCCTCTCGCAGGATTGCTTTTTCGAGGCTTTCCGCTACCTGCGCGACCACCGTATCGGCAACAACCGAACGGGCGACTTTATGCACGTAGAACAACAAGGCGAGCAGGCAGAGCATTGCCAAGATCGTGGCAGTCGTGATGGCAATGTGCGGGACGTGATCCGCTCCCAGGTCCTCGTCAATGCTACGCAACACGAATAGGCAGTAGAACACTGTGCCGGTGAAAAGCCCCAGCACTGCCTGTATCTGGCGATCTCGCAGGAAATTGTCGATAAGCCGAGGACCGAGCTGGCCGGAGGCCAGCGACAATACCACCATGGTGATGGACACAATCAGAGAGGTCATGGTGATCGTGCCCGAAAGAATAGCCGCTACCAAGTCACGAGCCGTAGCCGCGTCGCCGCTGAACAGCCACCAATACTTGTCAGCATTCAGCCCTGGAACCTCAAGGGGCGAGAAAACCATCACATATGCCAGACCCAACATGGCCCCACACATGACAGCCGGGATAAGCCACAGACTGGCTTGCATGCGGGTAAGGAGGTTCTTGAAGTGCTGCATAACGGCCCTCTCAGTGCTTGCGAGCCCGGTCGCAAGCTGGCTATAGCCGTCTTGTTGAGCAAAGCATGTTCCAACCGATGCTCCCTTCGCATGTCGGAAGCATGAACTACGTCTGCTCGGTGTCTCGCTCCTGAGCCATGGCGGCCTCGGCCAGCCGCAGCACTTCGGCTTCGGCAGCCTTGCGCTCGCTG
>JAJUGV010000168.1 GCA_029265795.1 Alcaligenaceae bacterium | reverse complement strand
CGCGCCGTGGATGATGGTGTGATCGAACTCACATCGCGCCAGGGTCAAAGCCCACGAGCGGTCGACGTGATGGTTCATGGCACCACGCTCGTTATCAATGCGGTCATCGAACGCAAAGGTTCGAAAACAGGGTTGATCACGACCAAAGGTTTTCGGGATGTGCTCGAAATCGGCCGCGAAAAGCGCTTTGATGCTTACGATCTTCAAATCGAGTTCCCTCAGCCCCTGGTACCCCGCTACCTTCGTCTAGAAGTGGATGAGCGCATTCATGCAAGTGGTCAAGTATTGAAAGCGCTGGACGAGACTCAGGTTCGGGAGGTGGTGAGCGAACTGCTGTCGCAGGGCTGCGCATCCATTGCCGTGTGTTTGATCAATTCCTACGCACACCCGCTGCACGAGCGCCGTGTCCGCGAAATTATTCACGAGATGGCACCGGACTGCGCGGTAAGCCTATCAAGTGAAGTCTTGCCCGAGATGAAGGAGTTCGAGCGCGCCAGCACGACCGTCATTAATGCCTATAGCAAACCGGTAACCGCCCAGTATCTTTCCCGATTACAGAAGCGGCTCGAAGGGGCGGGATTTGGGGGTGAGCTATTGCTTATGCAGTCTAGCGGGGGAATCAACTCCGTGGACTTCGCACGCGAGTTCCCTGTCCAAATTATTGAGTCGGGTCCTGCGGCCGGCACGCTGGGTGCCGCGCATTTTGCGCAACTGGCGGATTTGGACAAAGTGCTGGCTTTTGATATGGGCGGTACCACAGCAAAGCTCGCACTAGTGGATGAAGGACGGGCCACACGCACCAACGATTTTGAAGTGGCTCACGTACATCGCTTTAAACGGGGCAGCGGCCTTCCCGTAAGGGTGTCGGTTGTGGATTTGATCGAGATCGGCGCAGGGGGGGGCAGTATCGCCCACCTGACGCCCGTGGGGACTATACAGGTCGGTCCGGAGAGCTCTTCTGCCGTGCCGGGGCCCGCATGTTATGGGCAAGGAGGTACGAATCCGACCGTATCCGATGCCGATCTGCTTTTAGGCTATCTCGACCCGGAGCGTTTTCTCGGCGGTCGCATGCGGTTGGACAAGGACGCCGCAAAAAAGGCGGTGGAGTCGGCCCTGGCGGCCCCTTTAGGTATCTCCGTTGACGAAGCGGCATACGGCGCCTACGTCATCGTGAACGAAAACATGGCTTCCGCGGCGAAAGCTTACCTGAGCGAGAAGGGCGAGAACCCGAGGTCCTGCGCATTAGTTGCGTTCGGTGGCGCCGGACCGGTCCATGCATGTGACTTGGCGGCTAGGCTAGGTGTGCGAACGGTACTGATTCCTCCTCACGCCGGCGTTGCGGCTGCTTTCGGGATGATTGTCGCACCCGTCACCTACGACGCCGTTCGGTCTCGGCGCATGCTGCTTGATCACGTCACCCCAGATGTGTGGCAGGGGCTTTATCGGGAAATGAAAGCGGAATGCCTGAGTCGCCTGCCATCGACGATAAACCGCGAGGATTTGAAATATGAATGCAGCGTAGATATGCGCTATCTGGGCCAAGGGTACGACATCAATGTTGTTGTGGGCGTCGATGATCAGGAATCGGACGTCATCTCGGCAATTCAGGAAGATTTCGAGCAGGCTTATACCAAGCTATATGGCAGGGTGTTCTCCGGCAAGCCCTTGGAAATCATGAACTTTAGGCTGTCGGCCAGTGCAATGCGATCTGTCCCCGAGGTGACAGCCGTGAACGACGGGGCGAAAGGCACGGGCCTACGCGGAACCCGAAGTGCTTTCTGTCCCGCACGGCAGGCCTGGACAGAGTTTTCGGTACACAGAAGAGAACAGATAGAGCCTGGCCTTGAGTTCGATGGTCCGGCCATCGTGGAAGAGAACGAGTCCACAACAATCATACCGAGCGGTGCACGAGCACACGTGGACGCGAACGGCAGCTTGATCATCCATCTGCATGAAAGGAGAGACGATGTTGACGTCAACCAAAATTGACCCAGTGACGCTGGAAATGCTCTGGCGAAGAATGGTCTCGATCGTGGGTGAGCTCGGGTCCACCCTGCGGCGCACATCGTTTTCTACCGTCGTGCGGGATATTGGCGATTACGGGTGCGCCGTCTTTGACGCGGAGGTGCGTCTGCTGGCGCAGACTCCCGACAGCACGCCCGGCCTATGTGGACCGCTGGGGTCAATGCTGCGTTACCTGCTCAAGGCCTACCCCCCGTCAATGCTGAAGGAAGGAGATGTCATTATCGGCAACGACCCCTGGGCCGGAAGCGGGCACCATAACGACATCAGCATCATGGTGCCGGTATTCCATGGGGGCGGGATCATCGCCTACGTGATCACATGCTGCCACCATGTCGATATTGGGGGCCGCAGGGCAACAACCGAAAGCCGTGACAATTACGAAGAGGGTCTCAGAATTCCGGCGCTCAAGTTTTACCGCGCCGGCGAGGTCAACACGGATGTCCGTGCCTTCATCGAGGCGAACGTACGATCCAATGAGACGGTAATGGGTGACCTCAATGCGCAGGTGGCGGCCTGTCACGTGGGTGCCGAGCGACTTCGCGACATTTGTGTGGAAATGGGGTGGCCGAACCTGAAAGCGCTGTCAGACGAGATAGTGTCTCGCAGCGAGATGGTGGCAAGAGAGGAAATCAGAAAGCTGCCCGATGGCGTTTATACGCATGAGACGATGGTTGACATTGTTGGAGGCCAGACGATCACTCTTCGCGTGGCGGTGACGATTAATGGTGACGAGATCATTGTTGATTTCGCCGGCTCTTCTCCTCAAGTTGCCCCTGCAATCAATTGCACACTCACCTACACCAGTGCGTACTCGCTATTCGGTGTCTTATGTATGTTGAGCCTGCCTGTCGCCGTGAATGAAGGGACGTTACGTCCCATCACGATCAGTGCGGAACCGGGTAGCATCTTAAATTGCACCTTCCCTGCTCCGGTATTTGGACGTACCGCCATCGGCAATTTCCTGCCCGACCTCATTTATCAGGCGCTTGCCCCCGCTGCGCCGGATCGCGTCTGTGCCGGCGCAGGCGCGACGCCGATGTGGGGCCAATATATGTTTGGCAAGCGCCATGACGGGGCCGACTTCGCGCCATTCAATGTGTCAAGCGGGGGATTGGGCGCGCGTGCTAATAAGGACGGCGTATCCTGCCTTGCCTTTCCTTATAACGTGGGCAATACACCTGCTGAAGTCATTGAAAGCGAGGTGCCGCTGGTGGTTGAGGAGCGTTCACT
Source organism: Alcaligenaceae bacterium (assembly GCA_029265795.1). Lineage (GTDB taxonomy): Bacteria > Pseudomonadota > Gammaproteobacteria > Burkholderiales > Burkholderiaceae_B > Yanghanlia. The sequence goes on along the minus strand of JAJUGV010000168.1, from coordinate 1,743 downwards.
CTGGCAGGATTCTGCGGGCCCGGGGAAGTTTCGAGGCGGCTTCGGGCAGAAGTATGTGCTGCGTCTATTGGACGGTGAGCTGGGGCCTGTTGGTGACGTTCTGGCCAGCTTTCGCGGAGGCCGATTCAAATACCCGCCCGAGGGGATCATGGATGGACACAGTGCTCCCACCGGCTTCCTGTCTATTCGGGGGACGCAAGATGATGCCGGCCGGCAGGTGACGCTTCGCGCCGGAGATCGAATCGTCAGTCACATTCCGGGAGGCGGCGGTTATGGCAATCCACGAGAGCGAAGCAGGGAACTGGTGGAAGAAGACTTGAGAAATGGCCTGATCTCGGAAGCCCACGCGCGGGAGTATTACGGATACGAGGCCACATGAGCGTAGGGGTATTGACACGGTACGGCGGCAAAAAAAACGATCATCGAACGTAGTGCGCGTCGATGTGAGTGGATGGAGACAATTTCAACCCTAATTGGGAGAAGCAACATGAACCGGGCATTCCACAAATTCAGCATGCTCATGATGGCAGCAGTTGCGTTGACAGTTCCCGTTGTTAAATCTGTTGCAGCACAAGAAAGTGATTATCCAAACAAGCACATAAGACTGGTGGTGCCATGGACTGCGGCGGGCACCATGGATATTGTGTCGCGTATGCTGGCAGAGCAACTTGGCGCGCGACTCGGTCAGCCCATCGTTGTAGAAAATCGGCCGGGCGCGACCGGGCTAATCGGCACGCAGCACGTGGCCCAATCTCCCGCCGATGGCTACACCTTGTTGGCGATGTCGGCGACCGTTCACACAGTATCCCCCAATTTAAGAAAATCTTATCCCTTAGAACCTATCGACGATTTCACGCCTATCTCGCAAGTGGTGTCGTTTCCCTATGTCATGGTGGTGCCCGCCAATAGCTCATTTAAGTCGGTGGCGGATATTACCGAAGCAGCCAAGAAAGCACCTGGAAAGATCTCTTACGGGTCTTTTGGTCAAAGCAGTGCGCCCTTCCTGATCAGTGAATTGTTTGCACAATCTACTGAAACGAAACTGCTACACGTGCCGTTCAAGGGTGCGGCTCCGGCGATTCAAAACCTGTTGGGCGGGCATATCGACTTCTTCATCGATTCGCTGCCTTCGCCGCTGGGGCAGGTGCGAGCAGGCCAACTTCGCGCGCTAAGCGTGACCACGCAAGACCGCTCGTCCATACTTCCAGATGTCCCGGCAATGTCAGAGACCATTCCAGGTTTTGAGGCGATCGCCTGGATCGGGATCGGCGCTCCCGCAGGGTTGCCCGAGCCGATCGCCAACCGCCTGCATCGTGAATTGAAAGAAATTTCCGCCGATCCTGAATACAAAAAGAGGCTGCATGAGATGGGGCTCGAGCCCGTCGCCAGCGAATCACCCGAACAGTTCCGTTCCTGGCTTCACTCACAGAAGAAATACTGGGGCGACTTCATCCAGTCCGCGGACATTCCACTTATCGAATGAAATGACCCATACGCATAAAACAGACTCGCCGTCGCCCGTTAATTCCAAGTCTCCCGGCTTGCGTTATTTCCACATATTCGAAAAAGGATTCGACGAAAAGCAGTTCGTACTGTGGGTGGAGCAGGCCGGCGGGCTACCGGGGGAGCGCATGTAGCGGCTGCTGGAGGTAAGAATTCTCATGTAGTTAACTCTACCGCATGAGTTCATGCTGCCTGGCACTTTGTGTTTCGTTTGCCGCCGTCAGTGTGCAACCGTACAGT
>JAJUGV010000113.1 GCA_029265795.1 Alcaligenaceae bacterium | reverse complement strand
CACGCCACCTCGCGCAGCAGATCAGCGACCGCCGGATTCCAGAGGATCTGGTAGCCGGAGTGGCCGTTGCGTGAGAAGGGCATGGCCTCGGCCCATTCCTGCCCATAGGCAGTCAATTCCCATTCGTCGCGATCATTGCGAGGCTGAAGATCGTGGGCCGCAAGCAGCTGATTGGTGGCTTTTGCCGACTTTCCGATGAGTTTGCCCAACTGCGTGGCGTTTAGTGCGCAGATCGGCTCATCGTTCGCGGGCAGGGCACGGCGCAGCGTTTCAACGGCCAGGCCAGTGTTTTCATGGATGCACGTCAGTGTGGCCGCCATGGCGATGCCACGCTTGACCCCAGGCACTTTGGCGACCGCTTCCCCAACCAGGAGCAGCGCCTGCACTTGATCCTGGGTGGGTGAGGGCAGTGCGGCGAGCGAACCGGCTGCGCCGTAGTGACCAGTGCGACGAATGGCAGGCAGCACCTCGTGGGTGACCCATCGTTTGAATCGCTTGGCTTCGGGCTTGCGGCTGGTGAAGATCAAGTTGTAGAGGCCGGGTTCGTTGACGACGACCATGCTTTGGTTGCCGCCAGAGGTACCCACAATCCGGGTATCCTTTTCATCCGAATCCAGGCGACCATAGGCATTCTCTGGTTTGGCGATTTCGAGCACTTGGCAGATGTCTTGAGCCACAAACCATGGGTCACCCTTGGTATCGAGCAGAACACGGACGTGATGGCTTTCAAATGCAAAAGGCATGATTGCGGACATGGTCAGTCCTCCTCAATAGACAGGGTGAAAGTTGGCTTACCGGGCGCGACAGTGCGGGCAGCGGCGAATTGCTGCTGCAGGGCGGGAGGCCAGTTGGTGTAGCGGGACTCGGAGACAGAGAGCTTCGCGTCGATGTAGTCTTCGGCGCGGTCGCCGGTCGCAGCGATCCGCTGAGCAATGTCCTTCAAGCGTTGCTGATCCCACTGCACACGCTTGGGAAGTTCTGCCTTGATATGGACGTCGCCGTCGGTCAGGTGAGCGGTTCCGAAGTCGCGCCCTGTGGCGCGCAGGGCGGCTTGCAATTGCTGGCCGTAACGTTGTGCCAGGGCGGTATTGACCTGGGAGAGCGCCTTTGTCAGCAAAGCGTGGCGGTAGTTCAGATCCGCACTGACTTCGAGAAGACGGCCGCTGTCCAGTCTGGTGAGATCGGTTTCGAGCAGACGGGTGATCTGTGGCGGCAGGACGGTGATATCGTTCATCGTCGCCTCCATCACTGATATGCACGAGCCGAGGTCGAGTTGCGCGAAACGCGCCGCTCGAAGACTTCGACTTCAGAGATCAGGTAGGTGACGCGAGCGCCGAGCTTGCAGAAGATCGGGCCGAGCTGTTGCTGACGCCAGCGGCGCAAGGTCTTGACCGAAAGTCCCCAGCGGGCGGCTCGTAGACCTGAGCGGCTTCGGTGGTGATCTGTATCACCAATGATTGCCCCACCGCCTGTCGTATGGCCGAGGTCGCTTCCTTGTAAGCGTCGGCCTCGAGCAGGTGCCGCCCATCGGGCCGACGCACGTGCATGTGGATCATGGCGGCGCCGGCGTCGAGGCAGGATCTGGCGGTCTCGTCCAGTGCCTGCGCAGTCAGCGGCACGGCAGGGTGCTGAGCGTGAGTCTTGTAGGCGCCGTTGGGGGCTACCGTGAGAATTAGGGGGGTGTTGTGGTGTGTATGCATAAGGGTCTACTCCGTTTCCGCATTATGACTCAGGCCTAGGCCCTGAGCGAGGCGTTGGGGCAGGATGCTGCCGGTGAGCTGCGTGCTCCCCTGTAAAATGCGGGCCTTCATCATAGGGGGTGGAATGGTTGCGTCGGAAAGCTGGTTCTATTGGGCAATGCTGTCTGCCGTGTTTGCGGCATTGACGGCAATTTTCGCGAAGGTGGGAGTTCAGGGTGTGGATTCGGATCTGGCCACCCTGATACGCACCGTCATCATTCTGGGAGTGCTGAGCGCCTTTGTGGTGGCTATGGGTAAATGGACCAATCCGTTTACCCTTCCGGCCAAGACCTGGGTGTTTCTGGGGCTCTCGGGCCTGGCGACGGGGGCATCATGGGTGTGCTATTTCCGAGCCTTGCAGGCGGGCGACGCCTCCAAGGTGGCGCCGGTAGACAAATTCAGCCTGGTATTGGTGGCCGTTTTCGCCTTTGCCTTCCTGGGCGAGCGCCCTGAACCCAGGGAATGGATGGGTATCGCCCTGGTTGCCTTGGGCGTGCTGGTGCTGGCCTGGAAACCGTGAGGGCCGGTGCCGGTTGAGTTTGTGTCTTGATGTGTCAGTGACGCAGTCATATTGTGGCAATAAGTGTGTCATGACACAGTAAAAATACGCGGAATCCGTCGTATAGCCCTGAACAAAAACTGGCATGGACTTTGCTTTAAGTGTGGAAAGAGTGCAGCCCTGCACAGGCAGGGAATAACGACAGGAGACATCTGCATGCATCATCTTTCCTCAGGCTTGAAGGAAGCCATGCGCAAGGTTCCATCCGCGGTTGCGCTGGTAACCGGTCGTGATGAATCAGGCCAGCCTCATGGCATGGCAGCGTCAGCCGTGATATCGGTTTCGATGGATCCACCTTCCATGTTGGTGGCCGTCAATCGTACGGCGGGTCTTTATCCGGTGGTCGAGGCCACCCGGCGTCTGTGCATCAATTTTCTTGCGCAGCATCACGAGCATCTGCTTGAGCCTTTCTCGCGGTCTGACATGCGCGGCCAGCGCTTTGTTTCGCCCGAATGGGCAGACGTCGAGCCGTCTGCACCCGGCCGTCTCCCATGGCTGCCCAATGCGTGCGCCGTGGTGTGCGGGGAAGTGGACAAGGCGGTTCCTTACGGGACCCATACCCTGTTCATCGTGCGAGTGCTCGACGTGCTGCGGCCTCAGGAGCTGCCCATGGAATGTCAGCCCATGGTCTGGCTGGAGGGCCGCAGTGTGCCCCTCGCACCGGTTGCTGCCTGATTTCTGGTTCCCTTGTGCCTGACGGGGTGTCAGGCCTGTTCATTGTTCAAAGCAAAAAAGGAGACAGCTCCATGACGGGAGATACTTCCATGAAACTTGGTATGTTCGCAATGCCGCTGCATCCGCCTGGGCGACCCATGTCGGAAACCCTCGAAGAGGATGCAGACAAGGTCGTGTATGCCGATCAGCTGGGTTTTGATGAGTTCTGGGTGGGTCAGCATATGACATGCACCACAGAGCCGATTTCTTCTCCCTTGATGTTTCTGGCATCTCTGATTCATCGCACCAAGCAGATCAAACTGGGCACGGGGGTGATCGCCTTGCCCAATCATCATCCAGTGGTGGTGGCAGCGGAAGTGGCCCAGTTTGACCACATGAGCCGCGGGCGCCTGATGTTTGGCATAGGGCCGGGAGGCCTGGCCAGCGATATGGAAGTGTTCGGTGTGCTGGACGGCGAGTATCGCAATGAGCGGATGATGGAGTCGATAGACACGATACTGAAGCTCTGGAGCCAGGACCCGCCCTACGACATTCCTGGCAAGCATTGGCACATCACCCTCAAGGAGATGGTCATTCCCGAACTGGGAGTAGGATATGTGCCACGCCCTTACCAGCAGCCCCATCCGGAAATCACCATGACGGCCATGTCACCGTTTTCCGGCAGCGTGAAGACGGCAGCCATTCGCGGTTTCGGCCCCATGAGCGCCAACTTTTGCCCTGAGTATGTGGTGAAGAGCCATTGGCAGAAATATCAGGAAGGCTGCGAAGAGGCCAAGAGAAAGGCTACCGGAGAAGACTGGCGGGTGGCGCGCAATATTGTTATTGCTTCCAGCGACGAAGAAGCGCGTGACCGGGTGATGAACCCTGAAGGCAGTAACTATTACTACTTCGATTACCTGTGGCGCGTGCTGAAGGCTGCCAACTACACGGCTGTGATGAAGGCCGATCCCAAGCAGCCCGACGATACGGTAACCGTAGAGAGCCTGATCGACAGTATGGTGATCTTTGGCTCACCGAAAACCGTCGCTGAGAAGTTGCTCGCCTTCCGTGAGAATGTGGGTCCTTTCCATGGCTTGCTGATGGCGTCCATGGATGGACAGGGGGTCAATCGTGCGTGGGAATGGGAAACCATGTCGCGTCTGGCCTCGGAAGTGATGCCTGTCGTGCGCAAGGCGATTGCCGGCCGCTAGGGTAAATCTCCCTGGATAGGGGCGGGCTCTGAGTGTAAGCTCAGGGCCTTTCGATTGGATGTTTCATCTTCACCCTCTCATACGGAGAGCCGATATGAGCCCAACTACCCAGCTTACAGGGTTGATGAGCCCGAACGATCCGGATCCGGTCATCCGTGAGTCGTGGCTGCGGTGCTATGAGAATTACGGTCTGGAACCTGATCGTGTTCCCCGCCCCGATGTACTCACTCATGCTGAACTCAGCGTGATGCGCGCGCCAGCAGAAGAGCTCGAGATGCTGGCCAAAGGGGAGCTGGACCGCATGCTGCGCCAATTGGGCGATCATGTCCATTTGCTGATGCTGGCCAGCCCGGAAGGGACGCTCATGGCCCTGAGGGCAGACCCCGAACTCGAGCCGGTGTGTCATGATGCGTTGATCCTGCCCGGTGCCCGGTTCACCGAGGACTCCCAGGGCACCAATGGCATAGGCCTGTGCATACGCACGCTTGAACCGGTCTCGGTGGTGATGGAAGAGCATTTCGCCCAGCGTCTGGCGGGTCTGTCCTGCTCGGTGGCGCCTATCTTTGGCCCCCGAGGCGAGCTTGCTGCAGTGTTGAATGTCACCTCCTTGAAGCCGTCAAACAGAACGGTGCATGAAATCGCACGCAAAGTGGTGGAAAGCTCGGCGCGGCGCATCGAGAATCGCAGCTTCGACCTGCGGTGGGCGGGTCAGTTTGTCTTGCGTATCTCCCCTTCTGGGGATTTCTGCGACCCCGCCGGCGAGGGTCGTATTGCGCTGGACGACGCGGGCAGGCTGTTGGATGCCACGCCTTCCACTTTGAAGATGCTGGGCGCAGATGCGTCTGTGTTCGGTCAGCGCATGCAGGGGTTGGACGATGTCGATACCCTGGTGCGCATACTGCGCAGTTCCCATCCTGTGGTCCAGCGCCCGACAGGCGCCTTCAGCATTCAACTGGCCAACACTTCACAGCAGCAGCCCAAGGCGGGGTATGGTGCCTATATCCGCCGAACCGGGCCCGCCAACGCAGTCCAGCCATCAAGGCCCAGGCCCGGGCTGGAAGACATCGCAGGTTCAGACCCGTATTCCCTGGAGCAATTGCGTATTGCACGGCGGCTCTATGAGCGAGGGTTACCCATCCTGCTGCAAGGGGAAACCGGCACGGGCAAGACCCTGCTTGCCCGTGCGCTGCATGATGCCGGCCCTTGCCGTAACGGTAATTTCGTTTCCATCAACTGCGCGGCCATTCCTGCCGACCTCATTGAAAGCGAACTCTTTGGTTATCGGCCGGGGGCGTTCACGGGGGCGGCCAAGGGCGGCTCCAGAGGCCGTCTGCTAGAGGCTGATGGCGGCACGCTCTTCCTGGATGAGATCGGTGATATGCCGCTGCTTTTGCAGAGTCGATTCCTACAGGTGCTCTCTGAGAAAGAATTCGTGCCGGTGGGCGGCACCGAGCCTGTGCGCGTGGATTTCCGGCTGATTGCGGCCAGTTTCAGGGATATCGACCAGTTGGTCCTCACGCAGCAGTTCCGTGCCGACCTGAATTTCCGTATTCAGGGCGCCAAGCTCCATCTGAATGCCCTGCGGGATCGCGCTGACCTGGAACGTTTGATTCACGAGGCGTTTGAGTTCGCTGCGTACGAGGCAGGCATGGCCCTGCCTCGGGTCACGCCCCAGGTGCTCGGCGCGTTGGCGGCTTATGGCTGGCCCGGTAATATGCGCGAGCTGCAGCATGTCGTGCGGTACGCGCTGGCCATGTGTGAAGCGGGGGTGGTCGACTTGCCCTGCCTGCCGCCCAACCTGTTCGAGCAGGCTGAGCCCCCGCGCCTGCCCGCCCCGGCAAGCAGCGGCAATATCGATATTGATGACGCCACCGCCCTTGTCGAGGTGCTGCACCGCTTCGACTGGAATGTGAGCCAGACTGCGCAGTGGCTGGGCGTGTCGCGCTCCACATTGCACCGTCGGATGAAATCCTTTGATATCAAACGCCCCGGTGCCTGACCGGGGCGGGTTCTTGCTTGGTTCTCCCTTCAACCGGTAATTGTCAAGCGAGTTGTCGTATTTAACATGTCCTCAAGCCGCCAACTTGAGTGGTTTTTCATGGTTTAAACACGTTTTTTTCTGATGGTTTTCGGGGTTCAGATGAACCACCTCAATACGGTCCCAGTTTCGCGTCTTTCCCGACCAGCGTTGCGGGTTCTTGTCACGTGCTGCTTGATAGAGTGCATGGCGCCGCTCCAGTAACCTATTGTCCTGCTGCTGATGACGCTCAGCCGGTGTGACGTAGCCGATTGCACTATGCCGATGCTCTGTGTTGTACCAGAGCACAAAGCCGTCTACCCAGCGCCGGGCATGGTTCAGGCTTTCAAAGGGTTTGCGCGGATACAGTGGGCGATATTTCAGGGTACGGAACAAGGATTCCGAGTAGGGGAAATGTGTTCGAACACATTTCCCGTTTTCCGAGTCGTTGTTCAGGACACTGAAATACACACCGGCCTATCCAAAGAAGCCGTTTGCGTCGATCGAACAGGCCCGCCAGTGGGTGCTGTGGGATCGGTATTTTCCTCGCCGCCCGGATTATCCAAATCGCACCCACGTGGAGTCCCGCATTGCCTACAAGCTGCAGGAGGAAGCTTTTGGTGGCCTGAATTCCGAAACAAAAAAGCGCCTGGAAGCCATTGGTGCGAAGCACTCGAAGATTAAGGTGCGCGCCAAACCGCGTGATCGCAGCTTTGCACCGGGCACTATTTTGTTGCGCGAATGGGGCGAGCGCGAGCATCAGGTGACGGTCAACGCTGAGGGGCAGTTTGAGTACGAAGGCAAGACTTTCAGGAGCCTGACTGCAGTGGCACGGCAGATCACCGGCGCACACTGGTCGGGGCCGCTGTTCTTTGGTCTGACAGGCAAGGGAGAAGTACGATGAACGACACCACCCAGATCGCAGCCGCCAAGGCGCGAAAACGCAGCGCTGTCTACTGCCGGGTGTCCACGGATGAACGGCTTGACCAGGAGTTCAGCTCCATCGATGCGCAGAAGGAGGCGGGCCACGCTTACGTCGCCAGCCAACGCGCCGAAGGCTGGATTCCGGTGGCCGACGACTATGATGACCCCGGTTTCTCCGGTGGCAACACAGATCGGCCAGGGCTGAAACGTCTGATGGCGGATATCGAGCGCGGTCAGATCGACATCGTGGTGGTCTACAAGATCGACCGCCTGACGCGTAGCTTGGCTGACTTTTCCAAGATGGTCGAAGTGTTCGAGCGTCACGATGTGTCCTTCGTCTCGGTCACGCAGCAGTTCAACACCACCACGTCAATGGGTCGGTTGATGCTCAACGTCCTGCTGTCCTTCGCCCAGTTTGAGCGCGAGGTCACTGGCGAGCGCATCCGCGACAAGATCGCCGCCGCCAAGCGCAAAGGGATGTGGATGGGCGGCGTCCCGCCCCTGGGCTACGACGTCGACAACCGCTTGCTGGTCATTAACGAGGCCGAGGCGGCGGTGGTGCGTCGCATCTTCGAGGAAATGCTTACCATCGGCTCGCCCACTCAGATCGCCGCTACCCTGACTGCGGAGGGAATCACCACCAAGGCCTGGACGACCAAGTCGGGTGCAACTCGGGTTGGCGCTCAGATCGACAAAAAATACCTGCACAAGCTGCTGCGTAACCGTATCTACTTGGAGGAGTTGTCGCACAAGGGCAGCTGGTACCCCGGTGCGCACGCGGCTATCATCGATCCGGAACTGTGGGCGCGTGTTCATGCGGTGTTAGCCAAAGACAGCCATGCGCGGGGAGTCGAAACTAAGACACGGTCACGTACCGATGCATTGCTGCGCGGGCTGCTGTATGCGCCGTCGGGCGAGAAGATGTATCCCACGTACTCTAGGAAGAACGGACGCAAGTACCACTACTACGTGTCCAAGTCGGAGTCCAGGTTTGGCGCACCGGGGAAGCGCTACGAGCGTCTGCCTGCGCCGGAGATCGAGGCGGCGGTAGTGGCGCAGATCCGTACGGTGCTGACTAGCCCGGAATCCATCGCCTCGGTGGTGCGCCATACTCAGGCCAACGGCTCGCAGATCGACGAAGCCAGCACGGTGATGGCGATGGGGCGTCTCAACGATGTGTGGGATCACCTGTTCCCGGTCGAGCGCCATCGCATCGTCAACCTGATGATCGAACGCATCGATCTTGTCCATACGGGGGAATTGCAGGGGATCAAAGTGAAATGGCGGGAGCTGGGCTGGGATGCACTGATCGGTGAGTTTGCGCCAGCAGGCATCGGCGCGGAACTGGTGGAGGTCGAAGCCTGATGGACGACACACTGGAAACCTTCGTGCCCCTGACGTTTCGCCGCCGGGGCGCGCGGCGGGTGGCCGCCGACGAGCGCCACGTTCACGATGTGACGCTGCTGGAGGGGGTGGCACGCGGTTTCTACTGGCAGCACCTCGTGGACACCGGTGTGATGAAGAGTGGATCAGACATTGCCCGGGCCGAAGGACTGCACCCCTCGGTGCCCAACGAGCTGATGCGCCTGACCCTGCTCGCGCCCGACATCCTCGAACTGCTGATGACCGGACGGCAGCCGCGCCGGATGAACCTGATCTGGTTCCAGCGCAACCCGCTGCCGGTCGATTGGGAGGCGCAGCGCCAGATCGTGAAGCGCTTCGAGGAGGGCGCATGAGCAAGAAGCACCGGGGCCGGTTCAATGGTGATCCGGTCACTTATCAACTGCCGAGCCCGGCTGGCGGCGTACAACTGGAAACGTTCATACCCTGGACACTGGTGAAGCGGGGCTTGAAGAAGCAGGTCATCACGCCCTTGGACGCGCCACAGGAATTTCTGTCCGAGGCCACCCGGGAGCGAGAAGCCCGGTCGGCTGCGCAGGACACCGCGTTGATGCGTGCGCTCGGTCTGGCACATCACTGGCAGCGGCTGATGGACGAGGGGCGGTTTACTTCGATCACCGAGATCGCCGAGGCAGAGGGACTCGATCTCGGTCGAGCCAGCCGGATCGCACGATTGGCGCAATT
>JAJUGV010000112.1 GCA_029265795.1 Alcaligenaceae bacterium | reverse complement strand
GGACTTCTGACACTTGTGACCACGGCCACCAGTCTTGCCCAGACCGGAGCCGATACCGCGACCGACGCGGCGGCGGGCGTGCTTGGCGCCCTCTGCCGGCTTCAGCGTATTGAGTTGAGTTTCAGACATGCTGATTCCTTTAGGCTTCCGAGACGGTGACGAGGTAGTCGACCGTCCGGATCATGCCGCGCACTTCAGGCGTATCGGCCAGGACGCGGCTGCTGTTCAGACGGCGAAGGCCCAGGCCACGCACGGTGGCGCGGTGTTCCTTCTTGGTGCCGATGATCGAACGCACGAGCGTAACCTTGATTTGCTTCTGTGCCATGACTTACCCCAGGATTTCTTCCACCGACTTGCCACGCTTGGCGGCGATCTCGGCGGGAGTCGAGCAGGCGCGCAGGCCGTTGAGCGTAGCGCGAACCATGTTGTAGGGATTGCTGGAGCCCAGGCTCTTGGCAACAACGTTGCGTACACCCATCACTTCGAAGATCGCGCGCATCGGGCCGCCGGCAATCACGCCAGTACCTTCAGCGGCGGGCGAGATCAGCACCGTGGAGGCGCCGTGCTTGCCGACAACAGTGTGATGCAGCGTGCCGTTCTTGAGAGGCACCTTGATCAGACCGCGACGGGCCTGTTCCATTGCCTTCTGAACAGCGACCGGCACTTCGCGGGCCTTGCCCTTACCCATGCCGATGCGGCCGTCGCCATCGCCAACCACTGACAGCGCAGCGAAGCTCATGGTGCGACCACCCTTGACCACCTTGCTGACGCGGTTGACACCAATCATCTTTTCGCGGAAGCCGTCGTCTTCTTTCTCGGCGGCGTGCCTAGCTTGTGCTTTAGCCATTTGACGATTCCTTTAGAATTTCAGGCCGGCTTCACGCGCAGCCTCGGCCAGCGCCTTCACACGACCGTGATAACGGAAGCCCGAACGGTCGAATGCGACCGTCTCGATGCCGGCAGCCTTGGCCTTCTCGGCCACGCGCTTGCCAACCACGGTGGCGGCGGCAACATTGCTGCCGGATGCCTTCTGGTTTGCCAGCTCGCTGCGCACTTCGGGCTCCAGCGTGGAAGCGCTGAGGAGCACACGATCGCCTTCCGGCGAAATGATGCTTGCGTAAATGTGCGAGTTCGACCGATGCACCGACAGGCGATGTACGCGCAGTTCGGAGATCTTCCGACGGGTCGCGATCGCACGACGCAAACGGGAAATTTTCTTGTCCATAATTCGTCCTTGCCTGCGCGCTTACTTCTTCTTGGTTTCTTTGAGGATGACGCGCTCGTCGGCGTAACGTACGCCCTTGCCCTTGTAGGGTTCGGGACGACGGTATGCACGGACCTTTGCGGCAACCTCACCGACCATCTGCTTGTCAGCACCCTTGATGACGATTTCCGTCTGGCTGGGGCATTCCGCCTTCACGCCTTGGGGCAGCTGATGCACGATGTCGTGCGAGAAACCGAGTTGCAGCTTCAGCGCATCGCCCTGGACCTGGGCGCGGAAACCCACGCCAACCAGGTTGAGGCGACGTTCGAAACCCTTGCTGACGCCGGTGACCATGTTGTTCACCAAGGCGCGCAGGGTGCCCGACATTGCCTTGGCCTGACGGGAGTCGTTGGCGACAGCAAACGTAAGCTGGTTGTCTTCCTGGCGGACGTGAACGTCGCCAGTCAGTTCTTGAGTGAGGGTGCCCAGGGGACCCTTCACCACGATCTGGCCTGCGCTGATCGTGGCTTCGACGCCTTTGGGCAGTTCGACGGGGTACTTGGCTATGCGGGACATGTGATGAATCTCCTTATGCCACGTAGCAAAGCACTTCGCCGCCAACGCCGGTGGCGCGGGCCTTGCGATCGGTCATGACGCCACGCGGGGTGGAAACGATGGCCACACCCAGGCCGTTCATGACTTGCGGGATTGCCTTGGCACCCTTGTAGATGCGCAGGCCCGGACGCGATACGCGGTCGATGCGCTCGATCACGGGGCGGCCGGCGTAATACTTCAGAGTGATTTCGAGCTCGGGCTTGGCCTGCTCGCCATTCACCTTGAAGTCTTCGATGTAGCCTTCATCCTTCAGCACAGCGGCAATAGCCACTTTCAGCTTCGAGGAGGGCATGGTTACCGACGTCTTGTTGACTTGCTGCGCATTGCGCACGCGGGTCAACATGTCGGCGATGGGATCGCTCATGCTCATTTATGTATCTCCTACCAGCTGGCCTTGGTCATGCCCGGCACTTCACCACGCATAGCCATTTCACGCAGCTTGTGGCGAGTCAAACCGAACTTGCTGAAAACGCCGCGCGGGCGACCGGTGACCATGCAGCGGTTGCGCTGACGGGTCGGGTTGGAATTGCGAGGCAGCTGTTGCAGCGCCAGGCGGGCCTGGTAGCGTTCTTCGTCGGACTTCGACTGGTCGTCGATGATGGCCTTGAGTGCCGTGCGCTTTGCAGCGTACTTCTCGGCCAGCTTGGCCCGCTTGATATCGCGATTGATGAGGGAAAGTTTTGCCACGTCATCGCCCCTTAGTTACGGAACGGGAAGTTGAAGGCGGACAGCAGTGCCTTGGCTTCCTCGTCGGTCTTCGCGGTGGTGGTGATGCTGATGTTCATACCACGCACGGCGTCGATCTTGTCATATTCGATTTCGGGGAAAATGATCTGTTCCTTAACCCCGATGTTGTAGTTGCCACGACCATCGAATGCACGGCCGGACACACCACGGAAGTCACGCACGCGCGGCAGCGCGACGGCAACGAGGCGATCCAGGAATTCGTACATGCGCTGACCACGCAAGGTAACCATGCAGCCGATCGGATAATTCTCACGGATCTTGAAGCCGGCAATAGCCTTGCGGGTTTTGGTGATGACCGGCTTCTGGCCGGCGATCTTGGTCATGTCGGCGACAGCGTTCTCGATGACTTTTTTGTCGGCAACCGCTTCAGACACACCCATGTTCAGGGTGATCTTGGTGATGCGGGGCACTTCCATCACGCTCTTGTAGCCAAACTTGGCCTGCAGGTCTGCAACGACCTTGCTACGGTAAAACTCTTGTAAACGAGCCATTTCTTAACGCCCCTTACACCTTCGCGCCAACGACAGCGCCGTTGGAGCGGAATACACGGACCTTCTTGCCATCAACCACCTGGATGCCGACGCGGTCGCCCTTGCCGGTTTCGGGATTGAAGAGGGCCACGTTCGAGATGTGGATGGGCATGGTCTTGTCGACGATGCCGCCTTGGGTGCCCGCCATGGGGTTGCCCTTGACATGCTTCTTGACGACGTTGATGCCTTCAACCAGCACGTGATCGGGTTCCACGAGGCCCAGCACCGTACCACGGCGCTTTTTGTCGCGGCCGGTCAGTACGATGACTTCGTCGCCTTTGCGAATTTTTTGCATCTTGCGCTCCTTACAGCACTTCCGGAGCCAACGACACGATCTTCATGAACTTTTCGGTACGCAGCTCGCGCGTCACCGGTCCGAAGATACGAGTGCCAATGGGTTCCAGCTTGGCATTGAGCAGTACGGCAGCGTTGCCACCGAACTTGATCAGGGAGCCGTCCTTGCGGCGAACGCCCTTAGCGGTACGCACCACTACTGCGTTGTAGATTTCGCCTTTCTTGACGCGCCCACGGGGAGCCGCTTCCTTGACGCTCACCTTGATGATGTCACCGATTGCGGCATAACGGCGCTTCGAGCCGCCCAACACCTTGATGCACATGAGGGAGCGCGCACCTGTGTTGTCGGCCACGTCGAGCGTGGTCTGCATTTGGATCATGATTTTTCCTGTTCCAACTTAGTTGCGATGCGCCACCACCATTGATGACGCCACGCAGCCAGTCTTGGTCCCGTCAGTTCGCCTGGCAGGCCCAAAAGCCCGGCCCGGCAAAGCCTGGGTTGAAATCTTGTATGGTTCGCCCCGCCTAAACCGACAAGATCGGCCTATAGGGGCAAAGACAAGACGCTAATAATAGCCCGTAGCGCGCCGGCACGCAAGGGGTTGGCGGCCAAAAATACGGGAATTGTGTTGGCGGATCAACAAATTATGGTCAGCGGCGAACCCGTTATTGCCAGCGACATAGCCGGCAGGACAGCTATGTCAATCGACGAATCCGCCTTCGTGCTCCTCGACCGGCGTGTCGAAGCGCTCGTTGGCCGGCAACAGCACGCCGTACTCCAGAAGCAGCGCAGCCGTGGCCCCATTGGGGACGTCGTGCGCATACACCTTCACGCCCTGACCGATGGCCGCTTCAGTGATGGCCGCAATGATCTGCATGGCGCCCGGGCTATCGAGCAGGCCGGAGATCAGATCGCCGCCCAACTTGATATAGCGGATGTCGACCTTGTGCAGCCGCAACAGGGCGGCCGGCTGCTCGGCCAGGCGGCGGACACCTACGGCGAAGCCGAGCCGGGACGTGGTCGTGCAGAATGCCTCCAGCTCTTCGGGGTACGCCACGAAGCCGTGGGCGTCGATCTCCAGGGCTAGCCGGGCCGCATTGCCGGGCGAGAGGCGCGCCTGATCGGCCAGGCGTTCCATGCCGGCCAGGAATTCAGGCTGAAGCAAGGACGCCAGGGAGACACGTAGCGCCAGTGAGCCGGGGTTGGCCTGCACCCACTCCAGGCCCAGCGCGATGGCGCGCAGGTCGCAAATGGACGACAGCCCCAGGCGTACGGCCGGCGGCATGAAAAGGTAGCCGGAGATCTCCGAGGCTCCATCTTCCGCGCGTATGACCAGCAGACCTTCGCGCCGGTCGATGGTGTCGTCCCCGCGATAGGGCACGGGTTCCTGGCGGAGCTCAAGTCGGTTTTCGCGTAGCGCACCGAGTATCAGACGCTTCCAGGAGGTTTCACCGCCCTCGCCTTCCGGCACCAGCGAGCGATAGTTGGCGGCGGCAATATATTCCACTTCGTCATGTCCCGCGTTTTCGGCGCGCATCAGGCCGTGATCCAGGCGCGCCAGCACCTTGCCCACATCGCACCCGGTTCCATAATCAGTGAGCGCATAGCTCCAGCGGCAAAGCCGGTTGTTGGCAGTGCGTATGCGTAAGGAGTCGAGCGCCTGGCGCAGGGACTCGATGAGGTCGGTGGTGTCCGGGCCGTCATAGCCCGGCAGCAGTACCGCGAAGTCCGAGCCGTTCAGACGCGCCAGCTGCGGGCGCGGCCGTTGTGGGTTGTAGCCGGCGTCGAGTACACCCTGCACCGCCTCGCCCACGTTGCGCAGCCAGGCGTCGGTTTGCGAGCGATCCAGGGAAGCGTTGATCGCGGCAAGATCACGCTGACGGAAAATCAGGACATGGCCTCGCGAGCCGGGCGACATTTCCGTACCGGCCTCTGCGGCCAGAAGGGTGCGGCGCAGCTCATTGATGAAATAGCGGCGGTTAGCCGCGCCTGTGATTTCATCCCGGTGCAGCTCAATCTGCAGCGTTTCGATTTGCCGTGATTGCTCGTCAGCCGTAGCGCGCACGCGCTCGCGCACCGACTCGATGACATGCCGGGCTTGGGCAAGTTCTTTCATGCGGGGCGCCACGACGTGCGTTGGCGTATTGGTGTCGCCTTCGGCAATCGCGCGCACTTGCTCGGCGATCTCGGTCTTGAGCGCATGGCGCAGCCAGCGCATCAGCAGCATGGCAAAGAGCGCCCAGATGATGCCGGCGCCCAGCACCAGCGTGAAAACACGGACGCTACTGCTCCATAAAGACTGGCGCGCATATTGATCGTCTGCCGTAATGGCAAGTTCGCCTACCTGGCGCCAGCCGTCGCTCACCGAGCGGACGGCCGTTGGCGTCTGCAAGGGCAGCCACTCGCTGAACCATGCCGGCACAGCCGAGGACGCTGCGGCCGGCAGCTGACGCTCGAACAGCACCGCGCCATCAGGGCTGGTAAGGCGGATATTGCGGAACTGGCCGCTGTCGAACAAGGCCGACATCAGTAAACCGCGCGTGACCTCGTCTTGAGCGGTGGGCTGGGACAACGAAAGCGCGAGCGACGATGCGGCGTTCTCGCTCTGCGCCTGCAGCTGCGTATTCAGATACTTGCGCGCCCCATCAATGCTGAACATCAGCGTACCCACCAGGATGATGAGTATCGCCACCGTCACGCTGAGTAAGAGCTGTTTTAATAAAGACATTGTTCTTTTAGCCTCCGGCCTCGACGCCTAGTACAGCCCGTCAAGGGCTGAAGCCTTCCTGCTGCATGCGCGCCAACACATCGCGCCAGCGGCTGATACGCTCAACCGAGCCTGTAGCCGCACCGCCCACATACACCCCGTGGGCGTTGAAGCTGAACACCGGCGTCAGATCGCGCCGCTGACTGGCCGGGACGATGGACCCGTGCAGATTATCCAGAATCAGCGGGTCCGACCCCGGCGTTTCATAAAACGCCAACACCATATGGGCAATGCTTTCGGAACTGCCCATGCCGCCCACACGCGCCCGAACGTAGAAAAGCCGCAGTTGCCTAGGATCCACCCCCAGGTTCACCAGCGAAAAATACTTGCCGATCACGAAGTCTTCGCAATCCGCCCCGCCCTTGGCCAGCGTTTCCAGCGGCGTGGCCCAATAATCGGCCTGCCCCCAGATCTGCGGATCTTCGCCGCCGCTGACCTGGGTGTTCCAGAAGTCGTTGACGGCTTTCAGTTGAGTTTGGACGGGCTGGCTTTGTTGCTGATCCAGAACTGCAAACCACCGAGACAGCGCCTGGACGCCTTCGGTGCCATAACGCGATTGCGCCCTTTGCTGCACCTGTGTGGTATCGAACTGCAATGCTGCAGCGACCCCAAACATCGCCCACGCCACCATGCCAAGGGAAACCAAGGCGGAGGGAAGATGTGCGCGTAGTGTGGCCAGAGCTACGGACATGGTCGGCGTATGAAATAAGAAAAAAATTAAGCGACGCTATAACGTTGTAGCATGAAACCTTCGCGGGAAGGCCCAAAATCGCGCACTCGCTTATCCGCCTTCACATATCTGCACGTCAGGTGGATATGTGTTCAGCGGTCGTCCTTCGGTTGGGCCGCCGACCTACTCAGCTTCTCTTTCTTCAAATTTTCAACGTATCCCTCGTAAGTCTCGCCATGGGTGAGACGCCGTGCCTCTTCGCCCACCACACACGCCCACTTGTAGCCACCCACCAACAAAGCTGCCTGAGTAACCAAATCAATATAGGAAGAGCGGAGTACAAACGCGATGCTCGTTTCGTAAGCCCCACCCTGTCGTTCTAAACGTGTGGCGACCTGCCAGTTCGAGATCGCGTTCATAAGAATCGAGTTTAAGTGGTCAAAATGGTTGCGATAAAAGGAATTACGAGGCAGACGCACAAGCGCCTCGAAGAACGCTTTGCCAATCTCATCGTCGGTAACTTCCTTGTCCTTGTCGATCAAATCGTCCCATACATGGGCAATATTGCAGATCAGTTCGATATAGTCAGCCGCCGCCTTGTCGCCCTTCATCCAACGCATAAGGAGGTCTCGCTCAAAGTACTTTGTCATCGTTCCTAATAATCGCTATTCGATCGAGCATGAAGATGCACCGGAGGGGTGCAACAGTGGTTGCACCCCTCCGGAATGAGGAGCACGTCCAATCCAACTCCGGCGGGATATTAGATACCAGCCGGCTTATTGATCAACTTGGATACGCCCCTCTTGAATCAATTGACTCACAATCTGGCTGTCATACTGAACTCCGGTCAACTGAATTAGTTGGTCAGCAGCGCTTAGATTGTCTCCTGCAAATCTACCGGTAGTACTAATATGAATGACCGTTCCACCCTGCCCATCATCGCTGGCACGAACAAAATCGCTAAGATCGCCTCCCTCCCGGTTCTGCAACAGATCGGATAGGTCTAGAACATCGCCTTCATTAGCGTTGAAATCCATCACGGTATCGGTTACGGCAGCGCCTTCGTCCCCTTCGTCGCCCAAGCTCCACTTAAAGATGTCGGCGCCAGCGCCGCCATAGAGGATATCGCTGCCTTCCCCGCCGATTACCAGGTCTTCGCCACTACCGGAGATTAGGATGTCGTCTCCACGCCCCCCGTCGAGCGTATCGCTGCCCCCATCTTCATGCAGAGTATCGATCAGCGACACATAGTTATTTCTAATGTAGTCGATGAGCTGCCCGCTGTCAGGATTGACACCATTGTTGACCGCCCATTTGAGGTACTGAACGAGTCCCTGATATCCCATCCCGTCATGTGACCCCTGCATGAAGCTTTCGCCTGTACCCCCATTTGTCCATTCCAAGTGGTCCGTATTTATCGTATCCGCAAAAATTAAGTCGTTGCCATCACCGCCCATGAGCGAGTCATCCGCAAGATCGATCAGCTCCGTAGACTCGGAGCGTCCTTCCAGCGCCGCACCAAGGTCGTCTGCAGTGTTGACTATATCGACAGACCCTGAAGGACCGGTTACGGTTTTTTTAGTCTTACCGCTACCAAAAGTCACACTGTACATACCGGTCGAATCAGTATTGTCAAAGAATCTTAGATAATCGACATTAACGCCATTACCTATTCCTATACCATGGACAATGCTTATATTGCTCAGTGGGTCGAATGCATCGACAGCATTCTTCAATGTGTCGTAGTCAGTACGACTCCCCGGACCTCTTGTCTCGCCCTCGTTGTCGACATAGAAGGTGGGATCGCCGTCCGTTAAGAAGAACGTTAAATTCTCATAATTATTATCGGCCGTGATGGCAGTCGCATCCGGTCCGTTAAACCATTGGACGGCTTGGTGGAATGCGGCTTCATAGTTAGTTCCACCGTCAGCCGACAGGGCATCGATTGCAGTCAACAACGTGTCGATATTATCTGCATTGAGATTTTTGATTGTAATAGGTGTACTTGCCGTAGTTGCAAAACCAATAAGCGATACATTGATCGTCCCATCGTGCTCGCTCAGTTGGCCGACAAGATTGACCAACGCCTCTTTTACAATCTCCATTCTGGAAACAGGCACTTCTCGCGTTTTTTCCACATCCCGGAAGTAGCCGCCACAGCCGGCCTGGACCCACTCTGTCTCCGTATAGGTCTCCGTCCTGGTCTGGCCCGACATTTCGTCCATACTACCCGAGGTATCAACGATCAAGGCGACGTTATAGTTCTTTCCCGGTTCCACGTTTGTAACCGTCCCGCCAATATCGCCGACAATGACGTCATCGCCGCGGCCACCGTTGATGTTTCCCGGGTTGTTGTTATCAACTATCAGCTGATTGATATTCATTGATACCGCTCTTTCATC
>JAJUGV010000036.1 GCA_029265795.1 Alcaligenaceae bacterium | reverse complement strand
GCTCTTGAAAGACCCTTTTATTTCATAACGTCACGATACTTGTTGATGATTTCGTAGTTGCGCGTCAAGATTTCCGTCGTCTTTTCCGGTCCCAACCAATCCGCGCCTATTTTTTGCGCTTTAAGCTGTTCAAGGAATTTTTCGTTCTTCAGCGTGCGTTCGTAGGCGTTTACAAGTTTTTCGAACCGCTCCGGATGCTCTTGTTTGAACTTGGCGCTGGTGGC
Organism: Alcaligenaceae bacterium; assembly: GCA_029265795.1. GTDB lineage: Bacteria > Pseudomonadota > Gammaproteobacteria > Burkholderiales > Burkholderiaceae_B > Yanghanlia. The sequence goes on along the minus strand of JAJUGV010000036.1, from coordinate 25,413 downwards.
GATGCCGCGCATCGACCCGTCGAGAAGGGGAACTTCCACACCCAGTGGTTTCAACGCTTCGTTCACCGGGGGCACGTCATCCCAACCGTCGAGCGGCTGATCGCGAATGATGGCCAGCGGTGTGATGCGGTCACGAATGCCATGGCTGCCTTCCGCCGAAATAATGGTGAAATCCACCTGGCCGCCGGCTACTGCGGAGCGTGCCTGCCCCCCGCTTTCATAGGTCACGATATTCACATTTTCAGCGGGGATACCTGCAGCTTCCAGCAGGAGATACGTGGATATGTGCCCTGCAGAACTGGGAACGACGCTGACACTATGCTTGCCGGGATTTGCCTTGATCGACTCCAGCAGCTCGGGAAGTGTTTTGAACGGGCGATCTTTGTTGACTGCAATTAGGTCGTAGTCGGACCATTGGCCGTTTACAAACGCGAAGTCTTCCAGCGTGTAATTGGCATTGGTATGGACGATGGAGTTCGCCAGATAGGGTGAGAGGGACGTAGACAAAATGGTGTGGCCGTCGTTACCTTGTGCCAGCACGTAGGTGGCGGCGAGCTGGCCGCCGGCGCCAGGCCGGTTAACGACGACGATGGGCTGACCCAGTTCGTCGCCAAGATATTGAGCCAACAGCCGTGAGAAACGGTCGGCGCTACCGCCAACACCAAAGCCTACGACGAAATTCACCGGCTGGCTGGGCCAGTTATCGGCAGCTACTGCCCGCGAATGCGGAATAAGAGCAGAGATGCCGATGACACAGGCCGCGCCAAGCACGGTGAGCCGCCGCATATTCGAGACTTTTTGCGACATTACTTCCTCCTAACTACTTGTGGTCGAGTGTATCAATACACAATAAGGACGAGGCGGATTCGTTGTCAACAACTATGCCACTGACCGTAGGCGCATTGATCGTAAACCCTTAAAGCAGTGAGGGTCACATGGTTAGCTGCGCTTCCTGTTGTGCCTGACCAGGATTTTTCAGCACAATAAAAGGCGACGTTCGCGTAATGAACGTCGTTTGCAACAATGGGGGTGACATGAAGAAAACACGGCAGTTACGTGAGTTGTTGAACCGGCCTGCGGCGCTGATTGCGCCTGGCGCCTATGACGGGCTGAGCGCCAGGTTGGTGGAACAGGCAGGTTTTGACGCGGTTTATGCCAGTGGCGGAGCCATTGCACGCAGTACCGGTATCCCGGATTTAGGCCTGTTGAGCATGAATGAGGTCGCAGATCGCATCACCACGATGGTGGAAGCGGTGAGTGTCCCGGTTATTGCCGATGCAGACACGGGGTACGGCAATGCATTGAACGCGCAGCGCACTGCAAAAGCATTTGAGCGTGCCGGGGTGGCCGCCTTTCATCTGGAAGATCAGGAGTTTCCTAAACGCTGCGGTCACTACGACGATAAACGCATCGTGCCCGTTAATGAAATGACGCAAAAACTGCGGGCGGTAAGGGATGCTTTGCTTGACGATGACTTTGTGGTGATTGCCAGAACAGACGGCCTGGCTGTAGAAGGCTACGACAAGACCATCGAGCGCGCTCACCGGTATGCGGAAGCGGGAGCAGACGTGATATTTGTTGAGGCCCCGGTATCGGTTGAGCAAATCGAGGATATTGCCCGCGACCTGCCATATCCCAAGCTCATTAATATGTTCAAAGGTGGCAAAACACCGTTCATGACGGCCGACCGGTTGGCTGAACTGGGATACAAGATCGTTATTGTGCCCAGCGATTTGCAACGTGCGGCGATCAAAGGCATGCAGGACGCTTTGCAGGCAATTCAGTCGGGGCGGGAAGACCATCCCGCCTATCAGAATATGGTTAGCTTCAAAGATCGTGAAGCCTGCATCGGGACGGCCGAATACCTTGAACGTGAAGCGCGCTACGCGAGTTGACCCCCCAAAAAAAGAGGTTTGGAAAAGGAGATGAATATGGCTGCAGCCGCAGACAGTCTGTCGGCCTTACGGCACTTCACTTTCAATGATGAAAGCTACACGTATTACAGCCTGCAGGCGGCGCAGGAGAACGGCGCGGGGGAGATCATGTCTCTTCCCCGCTCCTTAAAGGTTTTATACGAGAACATGCTGCGCCACGAGGATGGGCTCAGTGTCACCGCTGACCACCTCAAGGACTTCTACTCTGCCGTGCGTGAACGCCGCTTCGATAAAGAAGTCTTTTTCCGTCCTACACGCTTGCTGATGAACGATTCGGCGGGAATTCCGTTAATGGCCGATCTGGCTGCATTAAGAGCCGCCGTCGCCGACAAAGGGGGCGATCCGCAGAAAATCAATCCCCTTATCCAGGCGGATATGGTGGTCGATCACTCCGTCATGGTGGATGTCAGCGGGCAAGCGCAGGCGTTAACCAAAAACCTGGACCTAGAGTTCGAACGGAATGCCGAACGCTATCAATTCCTGCGGTGGGCGCAGCAAGCCTTTACGAATTTCCGCGTAGTTCCACCGGGCATCGGCATCTGTCACCAGGTGAATGTGGAATTTTTGGCGCGAGTCATCTGGACGCAAACCAGTTCCCACGGCACGCTGATTTTTCCGGAAACCCTGCTAGGTACCGACAGCCATACCCCAATGATCAACTCGCTTGGCATATTGGGCTGGGGAGTTGGGGGGATAGAGGGTGGTGCCGCCATGTTGGGGCAGCCGATCACCATGGCATTGCCCAGAGTTGTGGGTTGCCGCCTGACAGGTTCGTTGCCGGTAGGTGTTACCGCCACTGATTTAGTGCTGACACTGACTCAACGCCTGCGCGAATACAAGGTGGTGGCGGCTTTCGTGGAGTATTTCGGGCCGGGCCTGGCGAGCCTGTCTGCTTCCGACCGGGCAACCGTGGCAAATATGGCCCCCGAATACGGGGCGACTATGGGCTTCTTCCCCGTTGATGAGCTGACGCTGCAGTATTTGGCACAGACGAATCGGGGTGAGGCCAACGCGTTGATCGAGCACTACGCTCGCGAACAAGGTCTGTGGCACGAGCCTGAAGGCCCGCAGCCTGTTTACGATGAGCTGATCGAAATTGATCTCTCGGAAATTCGCCCAAGCATTGCGGGCCCGCGCAGGCCGCAGGATCGCGTCCTGTTGAAGGAATCGGCCACTCGTTTTGAGCAGGATGTTTATCAGAGTGCGCCGCCGTTGCAGGAAGGCGGCGTACCTGTACGAGGGCACGATTGGACGCTGGATCATGGCGACATTGTGATTGCCTCGATTACCAGTTGCACGAATACGTCCAACCCTGCAAATATGCTCACTGCCGGGCTCTTGGCACGCAATGCTGTGAAAAAAGGCCTGTCGACCAAGCCATGGGTCAAGAGCTCGTTGGCGCCGGGTTCGCGCGTGGTGGCCGACTACCTGTCCGATACCGGCCTACAGACAAGTCTCGATCAACTCGGCTTCAATCTGGTTGCATTCGGCTGTGCGACCTGTATGGGCAACTCCGGCCCCTTGGCACCGGAAATCACTGAAGCGATCGAAAACAGTTCGGTTGCCTCTGTGGCGGTGTTGTCGGGCAACCGGAATTTTGAAGGCCGCATTCATCCACTGGCGCGAGCAAATTACATTTGCTCCCCACCTTTGGTTGTCGCCTATGCGCTGGCGGGCTCAATGCGGGTGGATTTCGAAAAGCATCCATTGGGTCATACTGCGGACGGCGAGCCCGTCTATCTCGCCGATATCTGGCCCGACCCTGAAGAAGTGGCGCAATTGGTCAACACCGCGCTCAAACCTGACCGTTTTCTCGAGCGTTATGCGACCGCGTTCGACGGTGAGGAGCGGTGGCAGGCACTTCCCAAACCCCGCAGCAAAACCTTCCAGTGGGACCCTGAAAGCCTCTATATGAAAGAGCCTCCGTTCTTCCAAGAGCTTTCCACTGATCTGCCGGCACGCTCACCGCTGGAGGGCGCGCGCGCCTTACTGATACTTGGCGACTCCATCACTACCGACCATATCTCCCCTGTGGGTGCGATTACCGCCAGCTCAGCGGCGGGTCGTTACTTGCAAAGCCTGGGAGTGGCAGAGAAGGACTTCAACTCCTTCGCCGCAAGAAGAGTCAACCATAATGTCATGCTGCGAGGCACCTTTGCGAATATTCGTATCCGTAACGAGATGGCGGATGGTCGAGAAGGGGGGTGGACTCGCTATATGCCCAACGGCGAACTTCTGCCGATCCATGAAGCAGCCGCCCGGTACCGGGAAGAGGGTGTTCCGCTTATCGTGATCGCGGGTAAGGATTATGGCGCGGGATCCTCGCGCGACTGGGCGGCGAAAGGCACACATTTACTGGGTATTCGAGCGGTGGTGGCAGAGGGGTTCGAACGCATACATCGTTCCAATCTGATCGGAATGGGGGTGCTGCCTTTGGAATTTCAGCCTGGTGTGAACAGGCAGACCTTGCAGTTGGATGGCACAGAGACCTTCGACATCCAGGGCGTTCAGACGCTGGAACCGCGCTGTATGCTGACCTGTGTCATCAAACGCGCTGACGGCACCCGCCAGGAAGTGGAGCTGCGCTGCCGTCTTGATACGCCGTTGGAGTTGGCCTATTACGAAAACGGCGGCATTTTGCACTACATAGGCAGGCAGATACTGCGTCAGGCCGACATTCGCAACTGATGGTCCGATAGCCACACTGCGTAGTAATGCCAACAAGAAGGGCTGAGCACCCGATGCAACGTGCTCAGCCCTTCGTTCTAGCAAACCTGAGTATCAAGCTTCTGCGGTTTCTTTCTGCTGTGCATCCAATGCCGCAATCGCTGCCGCCACACCGGCGCCGTATGCGGGGTCGGCCTGCGTGCAGTGATAGATATGGCGTTCCTGTACATCGCGGGACACACCGGCGATGGCGCGTGCCGTGTTCTCAAACAGGCGTTGCTGCTCATCCGGTGTCATCAAACGGAACAGGTTGCCGGGCTGGCTGAAGTAGTCTTCATCCACACGATGGTTCCAGTGGTCTGCCGCGCCTTCCAGAGATAACGGCGGCTCACGGAAGTCCGGCTGCTCCGCCCATTCGCCCCGAGTATTCGGCTGGTGGGCGATGGTGGCACCGTGGTTGCCGTCCACCCGCATGGCACCGTCGCGGTGGTAGCTGTGGAACGGGCAACGTGGCTGATTGACCGGAATTTGGTGGTGATTCACGCCCAGGCGGTAGCGCTGTGCGTCGCCGTAGGAGAACAGGCGCGCCTGCAGCATGCGGTCGGGCGAGAAGCTGATACCGGGCACCACGTTGGCGGGCGTGAACGCGGCCTGTTCGACTTCGGCAAAGAAGTTGTCCGGGTTGCGGTTCAGCTCAAGGACGCCCACCTCGATCAGCGGATAGTCGCCCTTCGGCCAGACCTTGGTCAGGTCGAACGGGTTCAGATGATAGCTGCCCGCCTCGTGCTCCGGCATGATCTGCACATACATTTTCCAACGCGGGAAGTCGCCGTTCTCGATGGATTCAAACAGGTCGCGCTGTGAGCTTTCGCGGTCGCGTCCTACCAATTCCTGCGCCTCGGCATCAGTCAGGTTGCGAATTCCCTGTTCGGTACGGAAGTGAAACTTCACCCAGAAGCGTTCGTTTTGTGCATTAATGAAGCTGAATGTGTGGCTGCCGAACAGGTGCATGTGACGGAAGCCGGCGGGAATGCCGCGGTCGCTCATCACGATGGTGACTTGATGCAGGGCTTCAGGCAGGCCCGTCCAGAATTCCCAGTTATTCTGAGCGCTGCGCATGCCCGTGCGCGGGTCGCGTTTGACTGCATGATTCAGGTCGGGGAACTTTAGCGGGTCGCGAAAGAAGAACACCGGCGTGTTGTTGCCTACCAGATCCCAGTTGCCTTCTTCCGTATAGAACTTCATGGCAATGCCTCGGATATCTCGTTCTGCGTCGGCAGCACCGCGTTCGCCGGCGACGGTCGAAAAGCGCGCGAACATTTGCGTCTGTTTACCGACTTCCGAGAAAATCTTGGCACGGGTGTATTTCGTGATGTCGTTGGTGACGGTGAAAGTGCCGTAGGCGCCGGCGCCTTTGGCGTGCATGCGCCGCTCGGGGATCACTTCACGATCGAAATGGGCCAGTTTTTCAATCAGCCACACGTCTTGCAACAGCAGTGGGCCGCGCGGGCCGGCGGACATGGAGTTCTGGTTGTCAACAACCGGCGCACCGGCGGCAGTGGTAAGTTTTTTCATGGATGCTCCTTATTGGGTCTGCCAGTCCTGCCGGCAGTGGACAATTCATTGGGCTACAGGAGCATTCTAGAAACACGCGCTGAATTAGTGAAATCAATTATTTCAAATACAGCGATAGGTTTTATTTAATGAGTCGCATCAGACACCCAGATAGGCCTGCAAGCTGTCGCGGGCTTGCAGGTAATCGTGTGAACTGCCTTCCCAGGCGACGCGCCCTTTTTCGACAATGTAGTGGCGATCGGCCAGCGGCAGCATGGAAGACAGATTCTTATCGATGCACAGTATGGCCAGGCCCGTGCTCTTTAGTTGCTGCAGCGCTTGCCAGATGTCGCGGCGCACCAGCGGCGCCAGCCCTTCCGTGGCTTCGTCCAAAATCAGCAGCCGAGGATTGGTCATGAGCGCACGCCCGATGGCCAGCATTTGCTGTTCACCGCCCGATAGACGGGTGCCGGGGTTGCCGCGCCTTTCCTTCAAGCGCGGAAACATGGCATAGACGCGCTCAAGCGTCCAGGGCTCGAACGAGCCATCCGCCGTGTGGCGGGTAGGCGGCCTCGAGGTGGCAAGCAGGTTTTCTTCAACGCTGAGATTTGGGAAGATCTGCCGGCCTTCGGGGACCAGGCCGACACCCGCGCGAGCAATCTGGTGGCTGGGGCTACGGGTGATGTCGCGGCCGTCCAGGCTGATAGTGCCGGTATGCGCGGGCAGCAGACCGAGTATGCATTTGACCGTCGTGCTCTTACCCATGCCATTGCGCCCAAGCAGGGTGATGAATTCGCCATGCCCGATACGGAAGTTCATGCCGTGCAGAACGCGGCTCTGGCCATAGCCCGCATGCAGGCGGCTTACTTCAAGTAGGGAAGGTTGATTCATTTCGATCATTCTTCTTCCCCCAGGTATGCCACCTGAACTTCGGTGTTGCCTCGGATATCCTGCGGAGAGCCTGTGGCAATGCAGCGGCCGTAGACCAGTACGCTTACTTGGTCTGCCAGGCTGAAGACGGCCTCCATATCGTGTTCCACCAGCAGCATGGCGTAGCGTTCACGCAGGCGGGCAAGCAGTTCGGTCATCTGCTGCGATTCAGCGAGACTCATACCCGCCATGGGTTCGTCCAATAACAGCACACGTGGCCGGCCCGCCAGCACCATGGCGAGTTCCAGTTGCCGTTGCTGGCCATGGGCCAGCGAGGCGGCAGGCGTGTGCGCATGTTCGTATAGCCCCGCCTCCTGTAAGGCCTGCAGGGCCGGCTCACGCAACTCGGCCTGACGATGCACCGGTTGCCAGAAGCGGAAGCTGTGACCTTGATGCGCCTGGACTGCCAGCATCACGTTTTCCAATGCAGTGAAGTGGGGTAATACCGAGGTAATCTGGTAGGAGCGCTTCAACCCTGAAAGACTGCGCACATGTACCGGTAGGCGCGTGATGTCCTGGCCGTTCAGCTCAATGGTGCCGGCATCCGGGACGATCTCCCCCGATAGTTGGCCGATGAGGGTGGATTTGCCGGCCCCGTTCGGGCCGATCACCGCATGAATGCGACCGGTTTCCAGCTGGAGCTCGACCTCATCTGTTGCCAGCAGCCCGCCGTAGCGTTTGACCAGCCCGCGTACCGTCAGCCGCGTAGGTGAAGCCTTTGTAGCGACAGCTGCTGGGTGCGTGCCTTCGGTGTTTATGGAGTCAGTGGCGTCGGTATCGGCTGAGGCGCCGTCGAATGCCGGCCTACGGGAGACCGAATCCGGCGCCCCAGAAACCAGGCCGGCAATACCGTGTCGGCTGGCCACCGCCACTGCCACGATGGCCGGACCCAGGATAATCATCCAGTGTTCCGTGATGCCCTTAAGCACTTCTTCAGTCAGCAACAGGGCGGCGGCCCCGTAGAGTGGCCCCATGACGGAACCCATTCCGCCCAGAACCACCATCACAATCAGTTCACCCGACATGGCCCAGGACATGTAGGACGGAGCGGCGAACTGGGTGAGATTGGCATAGAGCAGGCCGGCTACGCCACACAGCATGGCCGAGATCACGTAAGCCGCCAGGCGGTACCGTAAGGTGGGGAAACCGAGTGCGCGCATGCGCGTCTCGTTGATACGGCTGCCTTGCAAAACCATGCCGAAGCGCGAGCCCACCAGCTGAAATGTGCCGTATAGCGCGAGCAGCAGCACTATGAAAGATACGCCGTATAGAGTGGCGCCGTGGGTCAGATCCAGGCCGCCGACCTGGCTGCCCGCCGCTAAACGCAGCCCGTCGTCACCCCCATAAGGGCTCAGGCTGACGAAGACGAAATAAAACATCTGGGCGAAAGCCAGGGTAATCATGATGAAGGCGATACCGCGGGTGCGCAGCGCAATCGCCCCGGTGATGAGCCCGGTAAGCCCGCAAGCGACCAGAGTTATGAACAGCTGTAGAAGCCCATTGGTGATCCCATGGACAGCGGGAATGGCAGCGCTGTAGACTCCTAAGCCCAGAAAAAGGGCGTGGCCGAAACTCACCATTCCGCCATAGCCCAGTACAAGGTTAAGCGCCACCGCCGCGATGGCCAGAATGATGATGCGGCTAAGCAACGCCAGCAGAAAGGCTTGGTCTGCAGATATAGCGTACGCAGGCAGCAGGATGAATAGAGCGAGGACTACGATAGGTACCCAGCGCAGCCGGCTTGGCTTGGTATCTGGGAGATCGGCGGCCTGATGTGTGGAGGACATGGTGCGGCGTTAACCCTTTTGTACCGGGAACAGGCCATGCGGTCGCAGAGCCAGTACCACGGCCATCAGGATGTAAATCATCATGGAAGCGATAGCGGGCCCGGCAATATCGGCACTGCTGCGTTCCATGGTGTTGCGCAACAAAGCCGGAAGCAGGGTACGGCCAAGGGTGTCGACCACACCGACAATCAGTGAAGCGTAGAAAGCGCCGCGAATGGAGCCAATGCCGCCTATAACGATCACCACCATCGTGAGAATGAGTATGGGTTCGCCCATGCCTACCTGAACTGACATGATGGGCCCGGCCAACAGGCCGGCGACACCGGCCAAGACCGCACCCAGCCCAAAAAGCAGCGCGTTCAGTAAGCGGATGTTGACCCCCAGTGCGCCGACCATTTCCCGGTGCGTGGCGCCTGCGCGCAACAGCATGCCAAGCCGGGTATGGTGTACCAGAAGATAGCACCCCAGAGCGACGGCGAGCCCGGCGACGATGATCAACAGGCGATAGGCCGGGTAACGAATGCCGAAGAACTGAACCGCGCCGCTGAGCGCATCCGGAACATCCATGTATACGGGCGATGCGCCCCAAATCATGCGCGCAAGCTCATTGAAGAAAAGAATCAGCCCGAAAGTGGCAAGGACCTGGTCGAGGTGGTCGCGATCGTATAGCCTGCTGAGCGCCACCCGATCGAGCACCATACCCAACACCAGCATGATGGGCACTACCAACGCTGCAGCTAACAGGAAAGAACCCGTGTGGTTGTATAAGGCGGCGGCGATGAAGGCGCCCATCATGTACATGGAACCATGGGCCAGGTTCACGAAATTCATGATGCCGAACACCAGCGTCAGCCCGGCCGCCATGAGAAACAGGAGGACACCCAATTGCAGGCCATTGAGCGCCTGGATAATGAAGAGATTAAAGCTCACGATACACCCTTGCCGGCTGTGTGGGCGGTCGGCTCAAACCGCCCTGGGCCGTGCATTACTTCAGGTGGCACTCCGCCGCAAAGTTAGCGCGGGTTGCGATATGCACCCGGCTGGAGGCACGCAGCACGGCTTCGCCGTTTTCATCCACCACATCCACGCGGTAGAACGCCGCGTCGGGGAAATGGTTGGAATCGAACTTGAAGTCCCCCCTGACGGAATCGAAATCGGCTTCTTTGAGTGCTGCAATAAAGGCCTTCTTGTCGGAAAGATCGCCGCTCACCTTTTGTAGGGCTGAGTCCAGCAGGCTTGCGGCGTCCCACGATTGTGCTGCGTACATGGAAGGTACCCGCTTATATGCTTTCTCGAAGGCTTCCACAAAGGCTTTGTTCTGTGGATTGTCGATGTTGGGCGCATAGGGGGCGCTGGTGATGGCGCCCACTGCCAGATTCTTCAAAGCCGGTAGGGTGGTGCCGTCGAGGCTGGCGGCCGATAGCAGAGGAATTTCACCGAGCAGCCCCGCTTGCCGGTATTGCTTGATGAAATTGATGCCCATGCCGCCGGGGTAAAACACATAGACGGCATCCGGATTTGCCGCCTGCAGTTGAGCGATCTCAGCTGAGTAATCAGGTTGGTTGACCTGGGTGTAGACCTCGTCGACTACGTTGCCCTTGAAGTTGCGCTTAAAACCGGAGGCGGCGTCACGCCCTGCCTGGTAGTTGGCCGCCATCACATAGACGTTCTTGTAGCCGAGGTCGTTGGTGAGCTGGCCACCGGCTTCGTGCAACATGTCGTTATCCCAGGAGGTGGAGAAAAAGAACTCCGAACACTCCTTGCCGGCAATGGGGGCCGGCCCTGCATTCGAGCCGATGAAGAACACCTGGGCTTCAGTGATGGGCTTGTGGATGGCCATCATCACATTAGAGAAGGTCACCCCGGTGATGATGTCGACCTTGTCGCTCTGCAAAAGCTTGGTGGCAGCCTGTACGCCGACATCCGGCTTGAGTTGGTCGTCTTCGCGAATAACAGTGACGGGAACCCCGCCCAGCTTGCCGCCGCGCTGCTCGATGGCAAGCATGAAGGCGTCGTATTGATCCTGGCCCAGGGCGCCACCGGGCCCCGACATCGTGCCGATGAATCCGATCTTGATATGTTCTTGTGCCGTTGCGGGGCTGAGCAGACCGCAAGCCAGAGCGGCGGCTGCGGCAGCGTGCAATAGTGTCGCTCGCAAGTTATGAGTGGGGCGTGGATCCATGGGAATTTTTTCCTGTTTCGTACTGTCGGGCTGGGGTTGGGGAAAACCCGTCACACTACATGAAAGAAGTAACGAAAACCATCAGTGAATACCAGAGAAAATGCCGTTCTTCGGGCTTCGAACAAAGAAAAACCCGCTGCGCGTAAGAGCGAGCGGGTTTGTAAGAAGGCTTGGAGCCGAAGGTCAGCGAATCAGCGTTTCGCGGCGGCCTCTGCCTTGTCTATCTGATGCATGACGAAGCGCTGCTGGGCGATCGACAGGATGTTGTTCACCACCCAGTAAAGCACCAGGCCGGCGGGGAAGAAGAACATCATGCCCCCGAAGATCAGCGGCATCAGCATCATGATGCGGGCCTGCATGGGATCGGGCGGCGTGGGGTTCAGCTTAATCTGCAGGAACATGGTGGCCATCATGATGGCCGGCAGAATGAACCAGGGGTCACGCGCCGACAGGTCTTGAATCCAGAGAATCCAAGGTGCCCCGCGCATCTCAACGCTGCCTAGCAACACCCAGTACAAGGCGATAAACACGGGAATCTGCACCAGCATGGGCAAGCAGCCGCCCAGCGGATTGATTTTTTCCGTGCGATACAGCTCCATCATGGCCTGATTCATCTTGGCCTTGTCGTCGCCGAACTTTTCACGCAGGGCTTGCATGCGCGGCGTGAATTTCTTCATCTTGGCCATCGAGCGGTAGGAGGCCGCCGACAGGGGATAGAAAGCCAACTTGATCAGCACCGTGAGTGCGACGATGGTCCAGCCCCAGTTACCCAGCAGGGTGTGGATCCATGTCATCAGTTTGAAGACAGGCTTGGCAATGATAGTGAGCCAGCCGTAGTCCACCACCAGCTCCAGGCCGGGAGCCAGGTCGCTCATGGCGTCTTGATCCTGTGGGCCTACCCACAGATTAGCGTCCACTGCCGCCACTTCTCCCGGTGCAATGCTGCCGGCCGGCACCAAGGTGCGGATCGCGTAGAGGTTGTCGCCGATGCGCAGGGCTTCGTTATGGCGCTGCACGCCCTGACGCGGTACCCATGCGGATGCGAAATAGTGCTGAACCATGCCGATCCAACCATTGTCGGCATCGCGAGTGTAGTTGTGGCGGGACTTGTCCAGGTCAGAGAAGTCGATCTTTTGGTATTTATCTTCTGCCGAATACAGCGCCGGGCCGGTGAAGGTGCTGTAGAACGACGAGCCACTGGGCTCGTTGCCATCGCGTTCAAGTTGCAGATAGACGGTCGGCTCAATGGCCGTTTCACCCAGGTTGTGGATTTCGTGGCGCACCGCGATGTCGTAGCTGCCCGGACGCAGGGTGAAGACCTTTACGACACGGACATCGTCGGAGGTGGCTTCGAAACGTACTTCCGTTGCGCCGGCCTTTTGTTCCTGGCCGACATAATGGAAGGGGGTAAGGTGGTTCGGGAAACTCTGCCCGGCAGGCGCGCCCACCACACCGCTTTGGGCTACGTATGTGTAGCCGGCACGGCGATCCAGCAGGGTGAAGGGCTCTTCGCTCTTGCTGGAGACGGCGTAATTCGGCAGGACTGCCCGTACGAGTTGCGCGCCCTGAGTATCGAAGGTCAGGCGTAGCACGTCGGTGCTGACTTCGACCTGCTGCGATTGCGCAGGGGCGGCCTGTTCGCCGGGGACGGCGGCAGCGGCGGTGGCAGGCGACTGCGTCACCGCAGCGTTGGGTACGCTGACGTCGTTCTGCTGAGCCTGTTGCACGGCGGGGTCAACCGTCTCGGAAGTGAGACTCGGCCCGAACATGGAAGGCTTGCCGTTATAAGTCTGCCAGTTGTTCCACAACAGCAGCAGCGAAAAGGTGAGAATCATCCAGAGGATGGTGCGTCGGATATCCATAGCGCCTTTACAGATGAAAGCGGAGCAAATCCGTGAAAGTGTAGCGGAGCTTGCCGGGTAGTGTGGGGGTGCGGGGCGTTGTCATGCGTTTCAGGGATGCGGCCGATGCCGGTGACGGCAGGGTGATTCCGGAACGGGATCGTGCCCGCCCTGGCACCACGGATGGCAGCGAAAGATGCGCCGCAGGGCGAGCCAGCTTCCGCATAGCGCGCCATGTGTTTCGAGCGCCTCGATTGCGTAGGCCGAGCAGGTCGGCGTGAAACGGCAGTTGTATCCCAGCCAGGGGCTAAGAAAATAGCGGTAGAAACGAATGGGCGCGATAAGCAGCCGGCGTATCATCGCGTGGTCCTGTCGAGCAGGGCGTCCACCTCGCCGCGCACCTGTTGCCTGAGTTCGTTAAGCGAACACGGTTGGATGCGGGAGTGCAGCCTAATAACCAGGTCGCGTGCGGGCAGCTCGTGGCGCCGCTGCCGGAAGGCCTCGCGAATGACGCGCTTGATGGTGTTGCGCGACACAGCGTGCGGAGCCATGCGTTTAGCGATCACCATGCCCAGACGTGCTTGCTGGGGATGCCCGGGCGGAATCTGCCGGGGCGTGGAGACGACAAACAAGGCTCCCCTGGCTAAACGCCGGCCTTTCAGGGCGGCAGCGAACTCAGAGGGATGGCGCAGGCGGGCCGTGGGTGGAAAGGTGGCTCGCATCAGCACGAAGACGCCAGCGGGGCCGGCGTGTCAGCTCGCTTAGACGGCCAGGCGTTTACGCCCCTTGGCACGACGCGCGTTAATGACGGCGCGACCGCCACGGGTCTTCATGCGAACGCGAAAGCCGTGGGTGCGCTTGCGACGGGTGACGGAAGGTTGGAAAGTGCGTTTCATGACGGATCCGAAAAAAGAAAAGAGCAGGAATTCTTAAAAAGCCCACCATTTCATCAAATTTCGGTAGGTTCGTCAAACACTTGCGGTATCTTGAATAAGACTTGGCAATTCTGCCTGTGGATAACTACCCTCTCGACGGGGTAGAATCGAGGTTTACTCAAGTGGCCGACAATGAATGAATTCTGGCAGACCTGCGTCCAGAAGCTGGAACAGGAACTACCTCCCCAACAGATCAGCGCGTGGATTCGACCCCTGGTGCCTTTGGCTTATGACGAAGACCAGGGGGTCCTGCGCGTATCTGCGCCCAATCGCTTCAAGCTGGATTGGGTGCGCAAGAATTTTTCTCATCAGATCGAGTCGCTTGCCAGTGAGTGGTTTGCCCGACCTGTGCAGGTGACCTTCGAGCTGCCGGGTAACAGCAGCCGGCGCGCTGCTGCGCCTCGTCCTGTCGCCCCCGCGGTGGCAGCGACACAGCAGGCGGCGGTGGTGGTACCGCCGCCCCCGCCCCCGGCGACCACCCCTCCCGGCGCGGCAGCGGCCTCTGCCGCAGCCGAAGCGCTGCACGACCGCTCGCGTCTGAACGCCGAGCTCACCTTCGATAACTTCGTTACCGGTAAGGCGAACCAGCTCGCCAGAGCCGCTGCGCTGCAGGTCGCCGAAAACCCGGGTGTGTCCTATAACCCGCTCTTCCTTTATGGCGGTGTGGGGCTCGGCAAGACCCATCTCATCCATGCCATCGGCAATTCGCTGCTGGCAACGGGCAAGGGTGCGCGCGTGCGCTATGTGCACGCCGACCAGTACGTGTCTGACGTGGTGAAAGCCTATCAGCGCAAGGCGTTTGATGAATTCAAGCGCTATTACCACTCACTCGACCTGCTGCTGATCGACGATATTCAGTTTTTCGCCGGAAAGAACCGCACTCAGGAAGAATTCTTCTATGCGTTCGAGGCGATGGTGGCGCAGCGTAAGCAGATCATCATCACCTCCGACACCTACCCGAAAGAGCTGTCCAATATCGACAGCCGGCTGATCTCCCGTTTCGATTCCGGCCTTACGGTCGCCATCGAACCGCCCGAGCTCGAAATGCGGGTGGCCATTCTGCTGCGTAAATCCGAAAACGAAGGCATTACCATGCCTGAAGAGGTGGCCTTCTTCATTGCCAAGCATCTGCGCAGTAATGTGCGTGAGCTGGAAGGCGCACTGCGTAAGGTATCGGCATATGCGCGCTTCCACGGCAAGGAAGTGCTGACGGTCGACGTCTGCAAGGAAGCACTCAAAGATCTGCTGTCTGTGTCCAACGGGCAGATCACCGTCGAGAACATCCAGAAGACGGTGGCCGACTACTACAAGATCAAGGTGGCCGATATGTACTCGCGTCGCCGGCCCGCCAATATCGCCCTGCCGCGCCAAATCGCCATGTACCTGGCCAAGGAGCTCACCCAGAAAAGCCTTCCAGAGATCGGCGATCTCTTCGGCGGACGCGACCACACCACCGTCTTGCATGCCGTCAGAAAAATTTCCGAAGCCCGGCTCAAGCAGACGGAGCTCAACCACGCCTTACACGTATTGGAACAAACCCTAAAAGGATAACCATGCAACTCGTACAAGCGACTCGTGACGCCTTGCTCAAGCCATTGATGACTGTGGCCGGGATCGTAGAACGCCGCAACACGCTACCGATACTTGCGAACATCCTGATGCGCAAGGAAGGGCAGGATGTGGCCTTCATCGCGACGGATCTGGAAGTGCAGATCACGACGCGTGCAGATTTCGGAGTAGGGGGCGAGGCCGCCGCCACTACGGTGGCAGCGCGCAAGCTGCTGGATATCCTGCGTGCACTGCCCGATACGGGCGAGGTTAAGCTGGGTGTGCAAGGCGGGCGTATGTCGGTGCAGTCGGGCAAGAGCCGCTTCGCCCTGCAGACGCTCGACGCTGCCGAATACCCGGTACTGAACATCCCTGAAACCTGGGATGTCTCATTTTCGATGTCGCAAAAAGCGCTTAAGCACCTGTTCAACCAGGTGCATTTCGCCATGGCGCAGCAAGATATTCGCTACTACTTGAACGGCCTGCTGTTCGTGTTCGAGCCGGGTATGGTGCGTGCAGTGGCTACCGACGGGCATCGCCTGGCCCATAGCGGCACAGCGGTCGAAGGCATCGAGGCTCGCCACGACGTCATCGTGCCGCGCAAGACGGTCCTGGAAATGCAGCGCCTGCTGGCGGAAAGCGACGATCCCGTCACCATCGATGTCTCATCCACACAGATTCGCTTCCGCTTTGGCGATGTTGAGCTCATTTCCAAGCTGGTGGAGGGCAAGTTCCCCGATTACAGCCGCGTGATACCCACGCATTACACGCGTCACTTCCTGGTCAATCGTGAAGCTTTGCAGGGCAGCTTGCAGCGAGCTGCTATCCTGACTACTGATAAGCTGAAGGGTGTAAGAATCCAACTATCGGAAAACTTGTTGCGCATTTCCTCCTCGAACGCTGAACAAGAAGAAGCCGTCGAAGAAATCGATATCGACTACGGACACGAGCCGTTGGATGTCGGCTTTAACGTCAGCTACCTGCTTGACGTCCTGGCCAACATCAAGACCGAATCGCTGCGCTGGTCGGTGCAGCCCGACGTCAATGCGTCCGCCCTTCTCACCACGCCCGATGACGACGAGTTCAAGTATGTCGTCATGCCGATGCGTATCTGAGCGCGAATCCCAGTGCAAGCGTCGCCCAACCGGGCGGCGCCTTCTCACCCCGGAAACATATGTCTGATCAAACTCAAAATCCCGTTGTGCCGGAATACGGCGCTGAATCCATCAAGATGCTCAAAGGCCTGGAGGCTGTGCGCAAGCGCCCGGGCATGTACATTGGCGACACATCGGATGGCACCGGTCTGCATCACATGGTTTTCGAGGTGGTGGATAACGCCATCGACGAGGCCCTGGCCGGGTACTGTGACGATATCGTTGTCACCATTCATGCCGATAACAGCATCTCGGTCAGCGACAACGGGCGTGGCATACCCACGGATATCCACAAAGACGACGAACACCAGCGCAGCGCCGCCGAAATCGTCATGACCGAGCTGCATGCCGGCGGCAAGTTCGACCACAACTCCTACAAAGTTTCGGGTGGCTTGCACGGCGTGGGTGTTTCCTGCGTGAACGCGCTTTCCGAATGGCTGCGTCTTACCATCAAGCGCAACGGCAAGATTCACGAGATGGAATTCCGCCAGGGTGAGCGGGTGGCTCCGCTAGCCGTCACGGGTGAAACCGACGAGACCGGCACCACAGTGCACTTCTTGGCCGACCCTGAGATCTTCGAGAACATAGATTTTCACTACGAGATCCTGGCCAAGCGCCTGCGGGAGCTGTCCTTCCTGAACAACGGCGTCAAGGTGCGCCTGGTGGACGAACGCCAGGGCAAGGAAGAAGACTTCGCTTTTATGGGCGGCGTAAAGGGTTTCGTGCAGTACATCAACCGTTCCAAGACGGTGCTGCATAGCAACGTGTTCTCCGTATCCACCACCTCCACCGTCGGCGACGCGGTCATCGGTGTCGATGTGGCGATGCAGTGGAACGACGGCTATTCCGAGACCGTTCTGTGCTTCACCAATAACATTCCGCAGCGCGACGGCGGTACCCACCTTACCGGTCTGCGCGCCGCCATGACGCGAGTCATTAACAAATACATTGCAGACAACGAGCTGGCCAAGCGTGCCAAGGTCGATACCAGCGGCGATGACATGCGTGAAGGCTTGGTCTGTGTGCTGTCGGTCAAAGTGCCGGAACCCAAGTTCAGCAGCCAGACCAAAGACAAACTCGTCTCCAGCGAAGTGCGCCCCGCTGTGGAAGAGGCCGTGGCACGCACCCTCGAAAGCTGGCTGCTCGAGAACCCCAACGACGCCCGCGCGTTGTGCAACAAGATCATCGAAGCCGCTCGTGCGCGCGATGCCGCTCGCCGTGCCCGCGAAATGACGCGTCGCAAGAGCGTTCTGGAAGGCGCCGGGTTGCCCGGTAAGCTGGCAGACTGCCAGGAAAAAGACCCGGCACTGTCCGAGCTCTATATCGTGGAAGGGGACTCTGCGGGAGGCTCCGCCAAGCAAGGCCGCGACCGTAAGTTCCAGGCCATTCTGCCACTGCGCGGTAAGGTGCTGAACGTTGAGAAGGCGCGCTTCGACCGCCTGATTGCCAGTGAGCAGATCACGACGCTGATCACCGCCCTGGGAACCAGTATCGGGCCGGATTTCGACATTGATAAATTGCGCTATCACCGCATCATCATCATGACTGACGCGGACGTCGACGGCGCTCACATCCGTACCTTGCTGCTGACTCTGTTCTACCGTCAGATGCCCGAGCTCATTGAGCGCGGCTATGTCTATATCGCGCAGCCACCGCTGTACAAAGTTAAGGTCGGCCGTGAAGAGCAGTATCTCAAGGACGACGCAGAAGAAGCTCAGTTCATGCTGCAGCTGGCGCTGAAAGATGCCGCCATCGTGCCATCGGAAGGCGCTGCACCGCTGGAAGGCGCCACGCTGGCCGACTTGGCGCGTCAGTATGTCCTGGCGGAAAACATCATTACGCGACTGTCACGCTACCTGGATGAAGGCGCGCTATCGGCCATCGCCAAGGGTGTGACCATTGACCTGGATAGCGCAGAAGCAGCCGAAGCGTCTGCCAAGGCGCTGGAAGAAGCCCTGCTTGACCCCGCCGTTCCCAACGGTGTCAAAGTCGTGGTCGAAGCCAATGAGACCGGCGACGCCTGGCGCTTGTTGGTTCAGCGCCTGCACCATGGCAATATCAAGGTCAGCGTGTTCGACCGCGCGTTCGTGCGAGGCGCTGACTACGCTGTGCTAGCCAAGGCCGGTGCCACGTTCACCGGTCTGCTTGGGGAAGGCGCAAAAGTCATGCGCGGCGAGGGTGACCGCCGCAAGGAAAAACCGGTCAGCGGCTTCCGCGAAGCCATGCATTGGTTGCACGCCGAGGCCGAGCGCAGTGTTTCCAAGCAGCGCTATAAGGGCCTGGGCGAAATGAACCCCGAACAGCTTTGGGAAACCACCATGAACCCGGAGGTACGCCGCCTGCTGCGTGTGCAGATCGAAGACGCCATTGCGGCGGACGAGATCTTTACCACGTTGATGGGCGACGAAGTCGAGCCGCGCCGTGCGTTCATTGAGGAACACGCGCTGCAGGCGGGGAATATCGACGTTTGAGAATGCTGTACTGAGAATCCCGGGCTAGCCGGGAATCGACGGTCGGAGCACGCGGCGACACACAATAAAGGGCTTTCGTGTGTCGCCGTTTTACTTTATTCGACAGTAATGTTGCGGTCTTTTATCACCTGGCCCCACTTCTTCGATTCTTTCGCCAAATGATCAGCAAACTCGCTGGGTGTGCTTGCGATGATGCTTAGGCCCATTTCATCGAATCGTTTTGCAATTTCCGGCGTTCTAAGGACCTCGGTTAATTTTTCGTTAAGCAGCGTCACGACTTCCTCGGGCGTGTCCGCGGGCGCGAGCATGCCGTGCCAGGTGGAGAACTCATAACCTTCGACACCCGCCTCGGCCACAGTCGGCATATCGGGATAAACCTTGGATCGTTCAGAGCCTGTCACCGCCAAGGCTCGAAGTTTTCCTGCTTTGATGACGGGCGCTGATTCCGAGACATTCGTAAACATGATGGGGACTTCTCCACCCCATACGGCGGTTAGCGCCGGCCCGCCTCCGCGGTAGTGAACCGGTGACATTTCGATGTTAGCCAAGCTATTGAAGAGCTCGCCGGCGATATGCGGATTAGTGCCGGCCCCTGCCGTGGCGTAATCGAGCTCGCCCGGTTTGGATTTGACCAAATCAATGAGCTCTTTCACAGAGTGAACAGGCAAGCTGGGATTCACGACCAATACCGAAGGTGAAGCGGCAATTAACGAAACCGGCGTGAAGTCCGATGACGTGTCGTAGGGCAATGATTTGTACAGATGTTGATTTGCCACGAACGGTATTGTGTGCATCATCAGGGTATAGCCGTCCGGCTTGGATTTCGCCACGGCATCCGTACCGATGATTCCCGACGCTCCACTGCGATTCTCAACTACGACGGGTTGTCCCAGAAGCTCGGATAATTTGGGCCCGATGAGCCGCGCGATAATATCCACGCTTCCCCCCGGTGAAAACGTAACGACAAGCCGTATGGGGTTGTTAGGGTAAGCGTTTTCTTGAGCGTGAGCTTGGCTTAGCGGAGTGAGCGATAGCAGCGAAACTGCCATCCAGGCCGTCATACTCTTGATTGTCTTCCTGCGCATCATGGTTCTCCTCCAGTGGATTTGGAAATAAAAACGCCACCCACGCGCGTGAGTCATAGGCCGTAGCGGTTAAGCGTTTCACGGTTGAAGTTCAGACCCAGCCCAGGAAGGGTGGGGACGTGCAGCTGGCCATCGACGGGCTGTGGAATCTCATCGAAAAGACGTGCAGACCACGGCATGTATTCCACCGTCAAACCATTAGGTATCGCTGAGATAAGATGGACGTGTAGTTCAGGCAGCAGATGGCTGACTACAGGAAGGTTGAACGCTTGGGCCATACCGGCAATCTTCATCCATTGGGAGATACCGCCGGCACGCAAAACGTCGATCATGACAATATCCAGGGAACGAGCTTCCAACATGTGTCGGAACGGGACACTGCCATATACGTATTCGCCCGCGGCAATGGGTGTATCGAGTGCCGCTGCGACGCTGGCCATGCCAGCATAGTCATCATGGGCGACAACGTCTTCCAGCCAATAAAGATGGTAAGGCTCGATCTGTCGGCCGATGGAGATCGCATCGCGCACGCTCCAGCCCTGGTTGATGTCGCACATCAGATCGGTTTCGTCACCAACTGCTTCCCGGATTAAGCGAGTTCGCTCAACTTCCCGTGCGCTGCTCGTACGGCCGGGTAATGCCAGTTGCATCTTCATTTGGCGAAAGCCACGATCGCGTAGGCGTGATGCCGCTTCTAGCACCTCTTCCAAGGAGAATTCGCGGCGTAGCGCGCCACTGGCGTAAGTGGGTACGCGTTGCCTGTATCCACCCAGCAGTAACGAGAGCGGCTGTTGGCATGCTTTCCCTTTGATGTCCCATAGAGCAATGTCGATTGCGGAAAGCGCAAGCGTCAATATGCCACCCGGGCCACACGAATGAGCCGCATTACGAAGCTTTTCCATAGTCGCTTCGATACGCAGAGCATCCTCGCCCACCGCAAGCGCCCCGAGCGCATCCACTGCCGTCTTGAGCGTACCCAGCAACGGCCCCGCGAAGGAAGTGGTCAGACCAATGCCTTCAATGCCCTGATCCGTTCCGATGCTAAGCACCACAAAATCGCGTGTGACACCGACGAGCTCGGGCCCATTAGCCAGCGGTTCGTCGGCAGGCAGTTTGACCACTTGAGTGTGAACGTGAGTGATTTTCATGGCGATAAGCGCCTCACTTGGTAAATGCCCGGCTCCATTCAGGCATGGCGACGGATGTCATCGGCTTGCCGTGAAGGTAGGCCGAGAGGTTGGCAAGAAACCGCTCAACGCTGCGCTGATAATTGCCGGCTGACATTGCTGAGTTATGGGGCGTAACGATGACGTTGGGCAGGGTCCATAACGGCGAGCTAACAGGAAGGGGCTCCTCGTGAAACACATCCAGATAAGCTCCCATTAAATGCTCACGCCTCAAGGCGTCTATCAGCGCCTCTTCGTCCAGAATTTCGCCGCGCGCAATGTTCACCACCCCGGCGCCACGGGGAAGCAAGGCCAAGCGCCGAGCACTGATCAGGCCTCTCGTTGCTTTGGTGAGCGGGCAGGCCAGAATGAGCCAATCAGCGCTCGGCAATAGATGATCGAGATCTTCAAGAGCATGTATTTCGTCGAAGAACTGGACTGCGTCCGCTTTGCGCCGCACGCCTACTGTACGCAAGCCCACAGCCTGCAAGACGCGGGCGATAACCATGCCTATACTTCCGGCCCCTATGATCAAGGCAGTTTGGCCTTTCAAATCATGCGCTGCGCGTTCCGGCGCAATAGGTGCCCATTGGCGCATTTGTTGCGATTTGATCCAATGAGGAAAGCCGCGAGCCAACATCAGCAGCCCGGTCACCGCGGTCAAACCAACGGGTTCTGCATTGGTTCCCGATGAGGTCGTGATCTGGATGCCGCGCTGAATTGACGGTTGATAGGCCTGTTGATCCATTCCCGCAGACAACACCTGCAACCACTTTAAATTGGCCGCACGATCTACATACCGCCAGAATGCTTGTGCCGCGGGACTCAGGCAATTACGCACCGTACCCTGCCAGATATCTCGAGAGTAAAAAGCCGCTTCTATGCGAGCCAGTTGATCGGCGGAGTAGTCCTCATGGGGTCGAAAAACCAGCAAATCCATCGGTTTGGGTGCTTCGCTGAGGATGGCCGAAATTTGGTCGCCATATTCCTCGACTATGGTTTCGGAAACGAATAGAGCGGACTTCATGAGCCGGTCCCCTCCACAGTGATGGTGTTACACAGAAAGGGTGATATCGCTTCTAGGCGGATGTCGACACCGATGCCCGGTTGGTCAATCAAGTACCCAAAGCCATCATTGATTTTCACCAGGGGTGAGGTACTGGCACTGCGTAGTGGATTCGCGTTGACGTCCAGCTCCAAACGGCCGTCGCCCCCAACCGCCGCCAGCACATGAGCTGCATGCGCAGCGCCCACGTAGCTGCCAAACGAATGTGGACAGTAACGCACACCCCGTTCAATTGCGTGATGCGCTAAAGGAAAGACTTGCGATACGCCGCCCCATTTCCCAAGGTCAGGTTGGACGACGTCCAGCCAGTCGAGCGCGGATTCAAAGCTGTCGCGAGTAAACAGATTTTCACCGGCCGCCAGCGGATGCGCGCTCATGAGAGACAACTGCTTCCATTGTTCCGCCGGACACTCCGGCCCCAGAGGCTCTTCCACCCATTCCAACGCGGTGCTACTCAGATATTGGAGGGCGGCGACTGCCTGATCGAAGTTCCAGCCGCAATTTGCGTCGATCATCATGGATTCTCCTGGATGCAGAGTATTCCCGGCACGCGCGATGTCAGGCAAAACGGTTGCATCATCGAACCCCGCCTTGAGCTTGAACGCCCTGAATCCCTGTTTCCGTATGCCATCAAGGCCGGTTTCGTCAATATGCGGGGGAATGCCGCTGGCGTAGACGGGGATAGCAGCGCATGAATCCTTACCCCCCAAGATCTGGTATAGCGGTTTGCCCGCACGGCGCGCGACTAAATCCCAGAGCGCGCAGTCCAGACCGGCCAGCGACTGGAACACCGGGCCGGATTCTGCCGCCATACGCACCACGGGCAGCAATGACTCCAAAAGGTGTTCATGGATTTTCGTCGGCCCTGAAAATGATGCATCCAATATCAAAGGGGCGACCAGCCTTTCGAGCAATTCAGCTCGATACCGGGCTCCAATGGGAGGAAAGCCTGTCCACACTTCCCCCCAACCCATGTACCCCTCGCGATCTTCAACGGCAATCAGTAACAGACTGCGCTCTGTAATCAGACCAAAGGACGCTCGTATGGCCGGTTGTACTGGTGCTTTATATAAGTGAATATGGACGCGGCGCAGATGGATGGAGTGCATGAGCCTGGTCGCTGCGACGCCGAAGGGCCGCCTTGAGGTTCGGATATGAATTGATTCTAGCGAGCGCTCGTCAATAAAAATAATTTATTTTTATAATCACCTAATATATTTTTCTAATCGCGTATAGGGAGCCGCGGTATGTCGGGAGACCCTCACATCCCTATCCATATGCTGCGCTACGTTCTGCTTGTGGCTGAGACGCGCAGCTACAAAATTGCTGCACAATTGGCTCACCGCACACAACCGGCGATATCGGTTGCGATCAAGCAGTTAGAAGAAATCTTAGGCCAGCCGCTGTTTGAGCCGGAGGACCGGACACGACTGACGTCATTTGGACTGACGTGCCTGCAGCCGATTAGGGATCTCGTGGATCACCATGCGAAAACGGCCGCCACTCTGCACCGGATATCGAAGCATGAGTTTGAGACCGTCTCGTTTGCGTGTGTCCCCACCGCATCTACGCACCTTGTCCCGGCGCTGCTTCCGCGGTTCTTGCGCAAGTTTCCTCAAGTGGGAGTGTCTCTGCTCGACGATAACTCCAGCAATATTGGGTCGATGGTGCTGAGTGGGCGCGTCGATTTCGGCATATGCAGCATTCGGGTGCCCAACCCGCAACTGCATTTCGAACCTCTAATGCAGGATCGCTATGGAATCATATGCGCCAAGAACCATGAGATTGCCGACAGGAAACATCTTCAGTGGAATGAATTGAGCCGCCTTCCCTTGATTGGATCAGTCGCCCTCGAACAGCTCAAAAGCGTTCCCGAACTCTCTACGCTTCCTGAGCCAAAGGTGCATATCTGGAACATGATGAGTCTTCTGGCCATGGTGGAAAGCGGTAACGGAGTGACCATTTTGGCCACCCTAACGATTCCCCCGTCTTACTCCGACCGGATCACTTTCGTACCCATTACAGGGCCGATCTTGCCGCGTGAAGTCGGAATTTTGCGCTTAGCCCAACGCTCAGTATCCCTGCCATGCTCCCAGATGATTTCAATGATTCATGAACACGTGAGGAATCAGATGTCCGACTTCGCGGCGCGGCACGATAACACTGCTTAGTTCCAGTCCGGTACGCCAGTTGCCGCCAACCGTGCGCCGGCGGACTCTATTGCAAGCCTCTTGGAGAAAATCATGGAAGTGCTAAGGATCGCCGCCTTCTCTGACGGAGATACCGGCGGAAACCCTGCGGGCGTTGCTATTGTTGATCAGATGCCCAATGAATCAACCATGCAACGCGTCGCAGCCGAGTTGGGTTTTTCTGAAACCGCCTTCGCCACGAAGTCTGGATCGGGCTGGCGGGTCCGCTATTTTTCCCCGGAGTCCGAGGTTCCATTCTGTGGGCATGCAACGATTGCATTAGGGGCGGCGCTCGCCCTCCAACATGGCAACGGTGTGTTCCCCTTGAGTCTTAATGAGGCCGACATTACGGTTGAGGGTCGCAAGGAGGGGGCGGAACTCACCGCCGCGCTGCAGTCGCCGCCGACCCGTAGCACACCGGCGTCGGCGGAACTCGTTACGGCCGCCCTTGCTCTGTTTGGCTACGACCAAGAAGAACTTGACCTACGCGTTCCCGCAGCACGTATCCACGCCGGCTCAGACCACCTATTACTGTGTCTCAGAACACGCCAAGCGCTTGCATCGATGAAGTACGACTTGAGAGCAGGCCGCGACTGGATGAGAAGCGAGGGCCTGGTGACGGTGATTCTGGCCTATGCTGAAACGCCGCAGCTCTTTCACACGCGCAATCCCTTTGCCTCGGGTGGGGTCTATGAAGACCCGGCTACCGGCGCGGCGACGGCAGCATTTGCCGGTTACCTGCGTGACATAGGCTGGCCCCATGATGGGCATATTGATGTGGTGCAAGGCGAAGACATGGGCATGCGCAGCCGACTTCGGGCAGAAATTCCACCCGAAATCGGCAGCTCGATCCGGGTTTCCGGCAGGGTGAGAATGATGTAGCGGCTACTTGGGTTGATTACCT
>JAJUGV010000106.1 GCA_029265795.1 Alcaligenaceae bacterium | reverse complement strand
TGGCTGCTTTGAACAGGCACATACGGGCACACTGTTTCTCGATGAAGTAACAGAAATGCCGATGTCTATCCAGGTTCAGCTGCTACGCGTTTTGGAAACCGGGACTTTCTATCGTGTTGGTGGTACCGAACCCATCAAGGTGGACGTTCGTATCATCGCCGCCACGAATCGCGATCTGAAGGACACTGTTAAAGGCGGCCGTCTCCGTTCTGACCTGCTGTACCGGTTAGCGGTCTTTCCTATCAAGGTACCGCCTTTAAGGGAGCGCAAGTCGGATATCGCCTATCTGGCTAATAAATTTCTTGACGAACTTAACACCCAGGAAGGGGTCAAGAAGACATTAAGCGCCTCATCCATCACCAACCTTCAACAATACAATTGGCCCGGCAATATCCGTGAGTTGCGCAACACCATCACTCGCGCGCATATTTTGGCGGACGGAAACGAAATCAACATTCCCCCGATGCGGCCGTTTTTTCGCGACACCGTCCCCATCCGCCAGTCGGACATGCTGCGTATCCCGGTCGGTACGTCGCTGGCTGCCGCCGAGCGCTCTATTATTCTTGCCACGCTCGATCATTACGATGGCGATAAAAAGCGCAGCGCGCTCGCGCTGGGAATCACGCCTAAAACTTTGCAAAACCGATTGCAACAACTCAGCCGTAATACCGCGCCCGCGATCGAACCCGACTCCAGCCAAGCACGGCACTCCGCCTGAGTTGTGCGTCTTTCCCAGAAATTATTGGCCTGATTTGTCTGGCCTGTCGGGTGTGGGCCTGTCTTCCGGTCTTTCTCCAGCGCGCTTAGGCAGCTGATCGTTGTCGCGATGTTGCGGGGCGGGCTGTTCCCCGTGTTCCGTGAGGCTTTGGTGCACTTGCTCACTCGCTGCCTCACCGGCCTCACCGTATTGATTGCCGCGGGCCACCTCGCGTGTATCCGGCTCAGGAACAGGCTGACCCGCCGCTTGCCCGCGTGAGCCGCTGCCTTGCCAATGTCTAGGCATATGTTGAACATCTTGCGTGACATCGCTCTGCTTATCTTCAGTCTGTGCGTCACCAGCGCCTATGCCTCTATCCGGGTTGCGGGCCTTTTCTCTATCCGTGTCGCGCATGGCCATCTCCCTACATGCTGATTTAAGGCATCGCGACTGCGATACCCCTGCCTTCAGGCACAGCAAGCCCTATGCCGAAGCGTGGGTATTTCTTACACGCTTAGGTACAGAAGGTGCTGACAAAATGGTTCGCCGCCCTTCTATGTGAAGGCCCTCTTAAGGTGCGAGCTCCATAATTTAAAGCGGCATCAATATAGGGAAAACCGCGCCACGCTTGTTTTTCGAGCACGATCCACCGATGCGTCAGTCTGGTCGTTTGGAAACTGGCATACATATTGCGTGATCTCCTTTGCTGATCAACCTTCAAAAGGAGACGATGTGGCACAGCTAATTCATGAAATGAGGGTCAAACAGCAAACCACGCTGACCCCCAGGCTTCAACAGTCCGTGAAACTCTTGCAGATGTCCACGTTGGACTTCAGCCGCGAGGTCGCCGAAGCCATAGCAAACAATCCATTCCTTGATGAAGAAGACGGCCAGCAGTCTGATGACGCGGGATCAAAAGCACCGGATGCATCACAGGTCAGCGACGAGCAGATCCCAGAACAGCCTGGGGAGGTGAGCTCTTCGTCCGAAGCCGGCGAGACCAGCGAGTACGAGAACGTTGTGACTGAAGAGTACGACGCCAGCGTCGAAAACTCTACGACGTATTCGGGCGACTACCCGACATCGCGGAACAACGATCAACCGGAAACGGATATCGGTCAGTGGGCACGAAGCGATACATCACTTCAAGATGCGCTGCGTAGCGATCTGTGCAGCTATCAACTTAGTGATCGGGATCGCTGCTTAATAGAACTTATCATCGAAGCATTGGATACGGACGGCTATCTGCGTATTCCCATGGAGGAACTGCTGCAGCCCGGTCAGATGGAACCGATGCCGCTCGACGGTGAATGGGAAATGGCCCTGAAGCTGGTTCAGCACCTTGGCGCGCCGGGCATCGGGGCGCGCGACTTGCAGGAATGCCTAATACTGCAGTTAAAAGCACTACCCACAGAAACGGAATACCGTGAGCTGGCGATCCGAATCATTACCGACGCCCTTGACCGCTTAGGTCGTTGCGACTATCCAGGCCTGGCGCGAACGTTGAATGTGGAAGAACCCGATATCCATCAGGCCTGCCTGCTGATTCGCAGCCTGGAACCCAGGCCGGGAGCTCGGTTCAGCAGCGTAGACCCCTCTTGTTATGTGGTACCGGATGTCTACGTGCGTAAAGTGGGCCATCTGTGGGTGGCAGTTCCGAACGATAGCGCCACTCCTCGTGCGAGACTAAACACCGTATATACACAACTGTTCCGCCAGACGCGCTATGACGATCGTCCGCTGATGGCGCAAGCGCTGCAGGAAGCGCGGTGGCTGATGCGTAGCCTAGAGCAGCGCAGCAACACCATTGCTCGCGTCGCCCAGGCGATTGTGGCACGTCAACAGACCTTCTTCGATTATGGTGATGTGGCGCTACGCCCCATGATGCTCAGCGAAATCGCCGAGGAATTGGGCATGCACGAATCCACAGTGTCCCGGGCCACCAGCAATAAGTACCTGGCGTCCCCCAGGGGCATCTTTGAGTTCAAGTACTTTTTCTCACGCGAACTGTCCACACAATCGGGCGGCACGTGCTCCGCGGTAGCCGTGCGGGCACTGATTCAGGAAATGATAGAGGCGGAAGATCCCAACGAACCCCTATCGGATGTCATGCTGGCACAGCGTCTAGCGCAGGAAGGTGTGCAAGTAGCCCGTCGCACGGTGTCCAAGTATCGCGCGCAGATCAAGTTTCCCCCGGCTGAGCAGCGCCGTCGCCCCACTGCAGCAGTGTAAGCAGGCGACGCTCCTTCCAGTTGGGGGAGCCGCGCCCCCCGCAGACGGTTCACCCGTTGACGATTTCCCCTCCGTTAGGGTGCAGTATCTGTCCTGTCATATAGCTGCTGTCCTCTGAGGCGAGAAACACGTAACACGGCGCCACCTCTTCCGGCTCCCCCGGCCGCCCCATCGGCGTGTCGGCGCCAAAGGTCGCGACATCATCAGCGTGAAAGCTGGCGGGTATCAACGGGGTCCAAATGGGCCCCGGTGCCACACCATTAACGCGGATGCCGCGCTCGACCAAAGACTTTGACAGGGAACGCGTGAAGGCGACAATGGCTCCTTTCGTTGCAGAGTAATCAATCAGACCTGGACTGCCGCGATAGGCGGTAACCGAGGTCGTGTTGACGATTACTGATCCCTTCTTCAAGTGCGGGAGCGCGGCTCGAGTCAGCAGGAACATGCCGAAAAAATTGCTGCGGAATGTTCGTTCCAGTTGGCGCGTGTCGATATCTTCCATTCTTTGGCTAACATGCTGTTCAGCTGCGTTATTCACCAGAATATCAATACGTGAGTAGGTCTCAAGCGCCTTCTTGACGATCGCCTCGCAGTGCGCCTCATCCCCGATATCGCCATTGATCAACGCGCATTGCCGCCCTTCCGCCTCAACGAGCCGGCGCGTTTCTTCTGCATCCCGATGTTCGTCGTAATAGCACACCAGCACATCTGCGCCTTCTTTCGCGAACGCGATGGCGACTGCGCGCCCGATCCCACTGTCTCCCCCAGTGATGACTGCAACCTTATCCCGGAGCTTGCCCGCAGCGAGATAACGTTGTTCGCCGCTGCGCGGCTGGGGATGCATTTCGGATTGACGGCCCGGCTGCCTGTGTTGTTCCTGTGGAGGGAGCGTTTGCGATTTGTCCGGCATGGCATTTCTCCTGAAATGCGCGAGTCGCAGCAAAGCTCATGCCTTGCGGCGCGGACTCAAGCGATGGAGCCCGCTTTTTCCACACACAACAGTTCACGCCGGCTCTCGAAGCGGCGCAGAGTGCCATCGACGGGATCACGGAACTCGATAGCACGTGCCAGCAACTGCAAGGGTTGCGTGAAGTCGTCTTCCGCCCGCGTGTGCGTGGCGTCTTCATAAGGCGCGGGTGGGTAGAAGCTATCGTTCAGGATCGGCATGCCCAACGCATTCATGTGCACTCGCAACTGATGCTTGCGGCCGGTGACCGGCAGAAGGCGGAACTGCGACACGCCGTCGGCGTCCAGCTGACCCAATAACTCGATACGCGTTTCGCTATTCGGTTCACCCGCCACCTCGTGCATTAGGAAGCGGCCGGGGATTTCCTCCATACGACTGCGATACAGCAGGGGGAAGTTCATATCAGCGGGCGCCACCGCAACGGCTTCATATTCCTTACCGACTTCCCGAGCTTGAAACAGCGCCTGGTAATGACCCCGATACACAGGGTCGACGCAGAACACGAGCACACCTGCCGTTTCCCGGTCGAGCCGATGGATAGGAGACAAGGTAGTGATGCCCAGTTGCTTGCGCAGGCGCACCAGCGCAGTATGGCGCAGATAGCGGCCGGACGGTGTCGTCGCCATGAAATGCGGCTTGTCTACGACGACCAGTCGTTCATCCTGATGCAATACCGTTAATTCGAAGGGTACCGGCGTTTCGTCAGGCACTTCGCGGTAGTACCACAACCAGCCTCCTGCCCGGTAAGGGGTGTCCGGACGCTGGGCAACACCGTTTGCGTCCACGATGTCGCCCGCTTCCAGGCGGCTGCGCATGAACTCACGAGGAAACCGTGGAAAGCGTTCGGCCAGAAAATCCAGCAACGCTTCCCACGGCCCTTCCGGCAGGTAAACCCGACTGGGCGGTATGCCGTCGCGTTCAGGCAAGGGCATTTACGCGACCGCCGGCGCTGTGCCGGTTCCACTGCGGCGCATCCGGCGACCCTGCGCTGCCCAAACTAACAATAAGATGGCTAATGCCGGTACATATACCCAGAATTCGGAAGGACGGTTGGGGTTAGGAACAAGCACCGCTTCGACGTCCCAGCCCTGTTCCCAGCCGGCCCGCAAGGCGGAACTACCGAAACGCACCGAGGCTATCTGCACCATATCACCCAATGCCATCACGGTTAGGCCGGCTTCAGACAGCCGCTGACGACCGGCATCTGCTCCCGTTGCCTCACTATCTTCGGGTAGATCCGGCACGGCGACCGCAACCGTCTTACGCAGTTCATCCCCCTCTAGGTTCATGCCAGAAAGCACGGCCACAAAACGACCGCTGCTGGGCAATTCAGCGGCAATGTTGTAGACCTCGGAAGCCGGCCGGGACTCATATTCCGGCGCCACATGATTCATGAACCAATCGGGCCGGAACAAAGCGAACGTAACCAATAGCAGTGCCGCAACCTCAAGCCACGAGCACTTGCTGCGGAACCAGGCCATGGTCGCTGCAGCAAAGGTCATAGAGGCCACCGTTGCACCACCCACTACGAGGAACAGCTCCCACCACCCTTCAACGTCGATCAGCAACAACATGGGGTTGAAGATGAACATGAAGGGCAGCACTGCAGTACGCATGGCGTAAACGACGCCCTGCACTCCCGTCGCTAGGGGACTTTCGCCTGAAATAGCAGCCGCGGCAAATGTGGCAAGCCCTACCGGTGGCGTGATATCAGCCATGATGCCGTAGTAAAAAACAAACATATGGACGGCAATCAGCGGGATCACTAAGCCGCTTTGCGCGCCTAGCTCGACGACGACCGGCGCCATCAGGGTGGCCATCAAGATGTAATTGGCCGTGGTGGGCATCCCCAGGCCTAAAACCAAGCAAACCGCCGCTGTGAAGCCTAGCATCAGCAGCACATTGCCCATGGAAATGAGCTCAACGAATGCCGTCATGCGCAGCCCAAGGCCGGTCAGCGTGATGGCCCCGACGATAAGGCCCGCCGTGCCGCACGCAATGGCAATACCGACCATATTACGCGCGCCCTCTTGCAGACCCACTATGGCCTCACCAAGCCCCTGAATCGCCGGTTCCCGGATAGGCTGCTTTCTGAAAAATGCCATCAGAGGCCTTTGAGTGACCATTTGGAAAAGCATGGCCATCACTGCCCAGAAGGCCGATAGCCCGGCGGAAAGTTGGTCAACCGCCAGACACCACACCAGAATACCGATGGGGATCAGGTAGTACAGGCCTGCCCGTACTGTAGGCCAGGCTTCCGGCCGTACCGGATTAGTGACATTGATATCGGTGGGCAGATCTGGATGACGGGCCGCAATGCGCAACAGCCAGACATATAAAGCGAGAAGGATCACCAGTAGGATAGGAGTCGCCGCGTCCCCCGCGACGGCCCTTACGCCTATGCCTACCCAGTAGATCAAGCCCATGATCACTAAAGTTCCGGCGATGGCCATGCCCCAACCCGCAATTTTTTGCAGCGGCGTCTTGGGTGCGCCTGCAGACATCATGGGTTGAATACCGAGTTTCAGCGCCTCAAGGTGCACAATATAGAACAGTGCCACGTAAGAAATACTGGCCGGCAAGAGCGCATGCTTGATGATGTCGGAGTATGGGATACCCACGTACTCGATCATCAGGAAGGCGGCCGCCCCCATCACCGGCGGCATAATCTGCCCGTTGACCGATGACGCAGTTTCAATAGCGCCCGCGCGCACGCCTCCGTAGCCCGCCTTCTTCATGAGCGGGATGGTAAAGATACCGCCCGTCACTACGTTGGCAACGGAAGACGCCGACACGATTCCGTTGACGGCCGAGCTGACCACAGCCACTTTCGCCGGGCCGCCCCGCAGGTGCCCCAGCAGGGCGAACGACACCTGCATCATGTAATTGCCGGCACCGCAGCGATCCAGCAGCGAACCCAGGAGCACAAAGATGAAGATATAGGAAACCGACACCCCCACCGCGACACCAAAAACGCCTTCGGTGGTGAGCCACATGTGCGATACCAAGCGCTCAATAGAAGCACCCCGGTGAGCCAACGCTTCCGGCAGCCACGGGCCAAGGAATACGTAAGTGACGAATACAGTACCCAGTATGGCCATCGGCGCGCCCAGCGCACGACGGGTGACTTCCAGCAGCAGCACCAGGCCGACAGCCGCGCAAATGACATCCATCTGTGTGGGAATGCCGGGCCGCAGCGCCAGTTCGTTATAGAAAATGTACAGGTACGCCGCGCAGAACCCGCCTATGAGCGCCAGCACCCAATCGTGCGCGGGCATCACGTCGCGTGGTGAGCGTTTGCTAAAGGGGTAAGCCAGATAGCCGAGGAAAACGGCAATGCCCACGTGCAGTGAGCGCGCTTCAGTGTCGTTGAATATGCCGAAGTTCAAAGAGAACGGCAGCGGCGAGGCATACCAAAGCTGAAATAAAGACCATAGCAACGCGCCGAAAAAAAGGACGCTGCCGGAAACACCGCCTACCGTCCGCCCCCCACGATCGACATCGGCGACCAGCTGTTCAAGTTCGGCATTCGCTGCCAGCTGCTCCGGCGACAACTCGGGTTTCGAGGTCATTCGTATTCCCCAAGAGAGAAACTGGATCGATGTCTGGCCCCGCGATTGTCAGTCATAGACGACAGGCGGGCATCGAAGAAAACAGAATACTGCGCTTTTGGCGCTGTTTCAGCTCCTACCAGAAAAAACTCAGAGGCTGAACAAAAATGGCATGCCACCGGCACGTGTCCTGTGGCATGCCTGCAGAAGCGCTCAAGGATCACGAGCGCCTCTTGGAGAGCCTTCGCAAAAAGGCCCCACGGTTCATTAGAGGAGACCTTGCTCCTTGAAGTACTTCTCGGCACCGGGGTGCAGCGGAGCAGACAAGCCGTTCTTGACCATGTCTTCCTTGTTGAGGATGCCGAAAGCCGGGTGCAGACGCTTGAAGTCGTCGAAGTTCTCAAACACGGCCTTCACGACAGTGTAAACCGTCTCTTCAGGCACATCGGCCGACGTCACAAAGGTTGCCAGCACACCGTAGGACTGTGTTTCTTGCGGGTTGTTGGGGTACAGGCCGGCTGGAATGGTTGCCTTGGCGTAGTACGGATAATCATCAACGAGCTTGTCGATAACCGGACCGGTCAGCGACACGAGCTGGGCACCGCAGCTGGTGGTGGGATCCTGGATGTTGGCCGACGGGTGGCCGACACCGTAGAAGAAGCCATCGATCTTGCCGTCGCACAGCGCACTGCCGTGTTCGTCAGGACGCAACTCGGATGCCAGGGAGAAGAAGCTCATGTCGCGCTCCATGGCGCCGAGCAGCTGCTCCATAGATGCCCGGGTACCCGAGCCGGGGTTGCCGACGTTGAAACGCTTACCCTTCAAGTCGTCGAAACTCTTGATGTTCGCTTCTTTGCGCGTCACGACAGTGAACGGTTCGGGGTGCAGCGAGAAAACGGAACGCAGCTTGTCGAACTTGCCGGCATCTTTGAACTGGCCTTCGCCGTTATAAGCGTTGTATCCGACGTCGGACTGCACCACGCCGAGGTCGAGCTCGCCTGCCTTGATGGTGTTGACGTTGAATACAGAGCCCCCGGTGGACTCAACCGAGCAGCGGATACCGTGATCGGCGCGGTCCTTGTTCACCAAGCGGCAGATAGCACCGCCGGCAGCGTAGTACACACCCGTGACACCGCCCGTTCCGATGCTGACGAACTTCTGTTGCGCAGCGGCAGGCAAGGGCGCCATCAGGGCAGCGAACATGGCTGCGGCACCGGCACTGACTGCCAGATGCTTGCCAAAACGAACCTTGAATTTCTTCTGCATACCTGACTCCTTGGGCTTTACCCGTTGTATTTCAGAGCGTCCCTGACGGTGGATAACCGTTGCAATGGGTGGATGCTCACTGTAATGAACCTGAATATCCTACCGCCTGCGTGCAAATGTAGAATGGTTTTTTTCTTGGGGTTTGCCCGTAGAAAACCTGATTTCACTGAGCTTTTTCTAGGCGCAACATGCGTTTGAGTGCAAGACACCCATTATTTTTGCTGCCATTCGACGCGAACGACGGCTTGCAACAGTAGCCGGAAAAAGCTCGTTACACGCACGACGGTGCAACCCGGCAGGCGGGCAATCAGCCTAGAGCGGTATCCAGCAGCATCATGAGCACAAAGCCCACCATCAGCCCTCCGGTAGCCCAAGACTCATGGCCTTGCCGATGTGACTCGGGAATGATTTCGTGGCTGATCACAAACAGCATTGCACCGGCAGCCGCAGCTAAGCCCCAAGGCAGTAACGCAGCAGAGAGTCCCACCACCAACACCCCCGCCATCGCCATCAACGGCTCAACCAGACCCGAGAATATGGCCACCCCAACTGAAAGCCCGCGACTATAACCCACCGTCCGCATGGCAAGTGCGACGACCAGACCTTCAGGTATGTCCTGTATCGAGATGCCGATCGCTAAGGCGCGCGCCGCTTCCACATCGGAGCCGGCAAAGGCCACGCCGATAGCCAGCCCCTCCGGTACGTTATGTAGCGCAATGGCAATCACGAATAACCAGACTCGCTTAATGAGACGCGAACGGCTGCCTTCCACACCTTTGATGAAATGCTCGTGGGGCAGCATACGGTCGATCAGTAGCAGTGCGGTTGCGCCCGCAAGAATGCCGGCCCCGACAGTGGCGCTGGCGCCCCATTGGCTGGCCCCCAGTTGTGTGGCGGCCTCCAGCCCTGGGACAATCAGTGAAAAAGCGCACGCAGCAAGCATCACGCCGGCACCAAAACCGAGCAGGGCGTCATACACGCGCTGCGGGGGCTGCCACGTGAACAACACAGGCAATGTCCCCACCGCAGTGGCCATCGCCGCAGCTGCGCCGCCCATGATCGCGCCGGAGAGCGCCGGCATATCACCCTGAATGGCTGCGTAGGCGCCGGCCCCCAGCACGACGGCCAGACTGATAGCTATTGCAATCACCAGCCACCTGGAAAGCGGCGGATCTTCGAGGGGAGAAGAATCGTTCTGCAATATGGTAGACACCATGCCGCTCCCGGAAATAATGCAATTAATTCTACGCTAG